>JAYVQJ010000638.1:0-6558 GCA_043777235.1 Planctomycetia bacterium | reverse complement strand
CTCGAAGATTCCAGTCACGGAGTGACTGGTCTACTTTCTCTGCGGCCAGTTTTGAAACCGCTTACTTTTCTCTGCGGGTCTACTTAGAAGAGAAAACGCGGCAGTTTGAACAGACCAACGGCAACGGCATCGGCATCGGCATCGGCATCGGCTTCGACGCGGATGCCGCTCGCGCCAACACCATCGGCGGTGCCCGCATCGGCTCACCCAGATATCTGCGCGGCACACACATCTCCAAGGAACGTCACGCCATGTCTTCCATCAAACTGGTGCTGGCCGATGATCACGCGGTGGTCCGCGCGGGGATTCGCGCCATGCTCGAAGCGCTGGGCGGGATCGAAATTGTGGGGCAGGCGACGAACGGGCGCGAGGCGATCGCCTTGGTCGAACAACATCAACCCCAAGTGCTGCTGATGGATATTTCGATGCCGGAAATGAACGGGCTGGAAGCGACCATTCGCGTCATCAAGGAGTTTCCCAACGTCCGCGTGATCATCCTCTCGATGCACACGTCGGAAGAATATGTCTGGAAGGCACTGCAAGCCGGTGCGACCGGCTATCTGTTGAAGGATACCGAGGCATCGGAGTTGGACCTCGCGATCAAGACCGTACTGATTGGCAATACGTATCTTACGTCGTCGCTGTCGAAGCAAGTTCTCGAAACCTACATGCAACGCCTGGGCGGCAAGTCCACCATCGCCGACGTGCTCACACCCCGGCAACGCGAAGTGTTGCAATTGATCGCTGAAGGCAAGGCACTTAAGGAGATCGCCGGAATCCTTAAACTGAGTGTCAAGACGATCGAAACACATCGCATGCTGCTGATGGACCGCCTCAACATCCACGACACCGCCGGCCTCGTTCGTTACGCCATGCGCCGCGGCATGATCTCGCCGGACACATGAGCCATCACAACCCGCGCAGGCTGTTCGCAACTTCGTATCAGGTTTTTCTGAGGTCTCGTTGACGAATGCGCGGGCATGATTCGCTGACGCTGAAATGGCCGACGTTCATCGTGCCGCGCCTCATGGAAAAGGTGGCCGACACACGGACGTAGGACAGTGGCCTCACCGGGATTATTGACGAGTTTGATCCAAGTCGCCTAACCGCAGCGCGAATGGCGAGCAGGTTGTCATTACAGCGTCGTGCTGACGCACACGACTGCGGCTTGCGGTTCAACCACTACAACGTTTTTCCGGCCTTAATCATGGGATCATCCCGTCTAGCAGATTGGCTCTCAGAATTCTCTGTACCGAAACCAATCGCAAGTTCAGCAGCCGATCCTTCCGATAAAAACTCGATTGGCGAAATGAGTAGTCGGATTGCCAGTTTCAATCACTCACACTCTCATTTCCGATTCCATTAACAGGACCGCGTCGAGCCAACGGCGCGGAGTCAATTCCATGTCAAGCCGTCACAAATCATGGTTATCGCGGCTAACCATTCGCAAACAGCTCATGTTGTTGACGACTCTGTTCTTGGGCGGTTTTGCTCACTTCAGCTATTTGGCCTATGACACCTTGCTGACCCTGAAGGTCAACGGGCCCTACTACGACCGAGTCATTCAGAGCAAGGATCTGATCGCCGATGTCTTGCCACCGCCGGAGTACATCATCGAGTCACACCTGTTGGTGCTGCAAATGGTGGATGAAAACGACTCCGAACAACTGACATCCTTGTTGCAATCGTTAAATCGTTTGGAAAACGACTACGTCAAACGGCACCAGTTCTGGGTCGAGAATCTCGCGGAAAGCCCGCTGAAAGAAATCCTGGTGGTTCAATCGTACGAACCCGCTCGACAATTTTTCGGAACCATTCACCGTGAATTCATTCCGCTGGTGTTGAGCGGCGACCATGCCAAGGCGGAAGCGTTGGCCAAGGGCGCTTTGCAGCAGCACTACCAGACGCATCGCGCGTGCATCGATCAAGTCGTCGAGATGACGCAGGACCGTATCGAGGTGGATGAGCAGGAAGCCAAGCAGGTGATCGCGACACGCACGAGATTGATCAGCATCATCGGCTTGGTGTTGGCCATCATTGTGTGTTGGACCAGCGAAATGCTCGGCCGCCGTATTGCGTCGCGTTTGGACGAGACCGTTCGCGTGCTGGATGCGGTGGCGGCGGGGGATCTGAACCAGTACTTCCAGACGGTCGGTGATGACGAAATCGACCACATGGGACTGGCTCTGAACAAAGCCATTGCCGCCTCACGTAAGAACCTCGACAGCGCCCGAGCGGCGGAACAAACCATCCGGGTTTTGAATTCCGATTTGGAAGCGCGTGTGACCCGACGAACTGAGGAATTGGAAAAGGCCAAATCTGAAGCTGACCGAGCCAATCACGCGAAGAGCACTTTCCTGGCAACGATGAGCCATGAACTGCGGACACCGCTCAACGGCATCTTGGGGATGAACGAGTTGCTGCTCGGTACTCCGTTGAACGACAAACAGCGTGAGTTCGTCAACGCCAGCCGTACCAGCGGCAAAGTTCTGCTGCAACTGATCAACGACGTGCTCGACCTCTCTAAGATCGAAGCGGGGAAACTGGAATTGGAACTGCAGGAATGCTCGATCGAAACGTTGATCTATGACGTCGTCGAGGCGCTGCATCACAGCGCGCGACAAAAGGGACTCAAGCTACACGCTCGTATTGATCCGAACGTCTGCGTGACCGCTCGCTGCGACGGACTTCGCTTGCGACAGATGTTGGTGAACTTGATTGGCAACAGCATCAAGTTCACGGCCTCCGGTTCGGTGAACGTGCGGGCCGAGCGAATCACCGGCGATGATTCGGCGGCGCGCGTCAGGTTCAGCGTTTCCGATACTGGCATCGGAATCCCGGAAGACCGCCGAGAACGGTTGTTTTCCCCGTTCACTCAAGTCGACAGTTCAACGACTCGCCAATTCGGCGGGACCGGTCTCGGGCTATCAATCGTCAAGCAATTGGTCGAATTGATGCACGGAACGATCGGGATTGAGAGCTCCGTTGGTCAGGGATCAACGTTTTGGTTCGAGTTGCCGCTCGAAGTGATACCGTCGACCACGGAGTCCGTGCGAGCGTCGGCGGCATTTGCAAATGCGCGAGTCCTCGTGGTCAATCTCGCCGAGCAGGACAACTCGCAAATTTTTGATTACCTGCGAGCGTGGGGTTGCCGCCCCGAGTACGCCCTCAACCACAGCGAAGCCGTGCAAGCGGTGACTCGCGCTTTCGCCGAGCAGGCCCCCGTCTCGCTCGTGCTCGTCGAGTGCTCACCCGGTTCGTCCGCACGATTCGAGCTCATTGACGCAATGTCGCACCGCTTTCATCTGCCGGTCATTGCGTTCGGCTCAACGTTGGACGATCGCGAAACTCAGCTCATTCAACAATTCGGCGCACGCCACTGGCTTCCCGAGCCAGTTCGTCCCAGCGCGCTGTTCAATGCTCTGTCTTCGACACTCAGTCCCATCAGCGATGATGCCGCGCCGCAACCGTGCTCCGTCCAATGCGAACCGACGAAACTCTGCGGCCATGTGCTGGTTGCCGAGGACAATCGCATCAACCAGATGTACGTCCAAGAATTGTTGACCCACATTGGTTGCACTTGCGACGTTGCTGCCACTGGCGATGACGTTCTCGTCGCCGTGCAGCGACAAAGTTACGACATTGTCTTGATGGATTGCCACATGCCGGAAATGGACGGCTTCACCGCTGCTCGCGAAATCCGGCGTCTCGAAACCGAGCACACGCTCAGCGGCCGGTTGCCAATCGTCGCGCTCACGGCCAACGCCCTAACGGGGGACCGCGAACGTTGCCTTGATGCCGGCATGGACGACTACCTCAGCAAGCCTGTCGAGGCTGCTCCGCTTCGCGAAGTCTTGTCCAAACACCTCGCCGCAAATGCCGCACCCGTCGCAACACCGATCGAACCGCCTGATCCGATCGACCTCGCGGCACTTGTCGATCGCTGCCTTGGCAATGTTCGGTTCGCGCAGTCGCTCCTTGAAGAGTTCGATAGCACGAGCCTTGAACGTCTCGATGAACTCGCCGCGCATGCCACTCAGGCGAATCTCACCACCATCGCCGAATTAGCCCACGGCTTCAAAGGTGTTGCGGGCATCATCGGTGCCGGAACTCTGCGACAGCTCTCCTCACAAGTCGAAGCTTCAGCCCACGCGGAAGATGTCATCGGCACACTGGAGCTCGTCTCGCAATTGCGATCCGAATTTCTCGCCTGTCAGCGTTTCGTCAATCGGCTCCGCGACGAAAACAAACTCACTGCCACGCTTGCCTCCGCACAATCCAGCCCGACATGATGCCGCCCCACTGAGTGCCCCCTGCCCGGCCGAATGCCGTCGGCCAAATGCCGATGGCCGTCATCCCCTTTCGGATTGGCGAAATTGGCCCACGGTCGATCACACAATTCGGAGGCTTCGATGTTGTCGTTGTCATTGCGCCCTGTCCTTGTCGCGATCACGCTGGCCGTCTTGTTGTTCGCCCCGCCTCCGCTCAAGGCCGCTGATGATCCCAACCCCGAAGCGACTCGGCAGTACGCCGTCGCTTACGGATTCCAATCGAAGAAGCTCTTCGCCCAGGCAATCCCACGCTGGACCGAGTTTTTGAAAGCGTTTCCGCAAGACACACGAGTCCCCAACGCGCACTATCAGCTTGGCGTCTGCCAGTTGAGCGAGAAGAAATTCCCCGAAGCGATGGCGACGTTCAAGCTGATTCTGGCGACGTACCCGCAGTTCAAGCATCTCGACGGAGCACAGTTCAATCTTGGCCTCACGCTGTTTCAGACGGCGCAGACCTCGAAGCAACCGAACGACTTCAAGACCGCTGCCGCCGAGTTCGCCAACGTCCCGGCCAAGTTTGCTCAGAGCACTCTCGCTGCCGACGCGACGTATTACCAAGCCGAGAGTCTGTATCTCGCCGCCGACAAACCGACCGCGAGCGCGACGTATCAAAAAGTCATCGCGACCTACCCAGCAGCGACGATCCTGCCCGATGCGTTCTACGGACTCGGCACGACGCAAGCCGATCTCGATCAGCACATCGAAGCTGCCACCACGTTTACGAAGTTGCTGCAAAGCTTCCCGCAGAGTCCGCTCGTCCCCGAAACGAAACTGCGACTCGGCACGGCGCTCGTCGCACAAAAGAAGCACGCCGAAGCCGAGCCACACTTCGTGCAAGCCGCCGCCGTCGCCAATTTTCCACTGGCCGATGTCGCGACGCTGAAACAAGGACAGGCCCTGTTCGACCAAAACAAATTCCCCGAAGCCGCCGCGATCTTTGAAGCGATCCCGACGAAGTTTCCGAAGAGCGAACAGATCGGCCCCGCTTGGACCGGAGCCGGCAAGTCACGCTTCAAAGCCGCTCAGTTCCCACAAGCTCAAACCGCGCTGACAACCGTCGTGACTCAAAAGTTGCCGACCGCGCCGGAAGCTGCCTACTGGCTCGGCCGCACGCTGATCGCGCTCAAGCAACCGGCCGCCGTCATCCCGGCTGTCGATCCGGTCATCGCGGCGAATGCTCAAAGTGAATTCATCCCCGCATTGCAGTTGGTCCGTATCGACTCGATCTACGAGATCCCCGAACGTCGCAAAGAGACGATCCCGTTGTACGCTCAATTCGCCGGCCAGTTCGCCGCGCATGAACTCGCGCCGGAAGCGAAGTACCGAGCGGCCCTCGCCGCGTTGCAGACGGCCGACTTTCCGAACGCGCAAGCACACGCCGAACAATTCTTCGCGACGGCTCCGTTCGCAAAGCATGCCCTCGTTTCCGAAGTGATCTTCGTCGGCGGTGAGGCGTACTTGCTCAATCTACCCGAAGCGAATCTCGCGAAGGCCGAGCCGCTCTTCCGCCGGCTCGTTACCGAATTCCCCACCAGCCCGCACGTTCCGAAGGCGCAGGTCCGCATCGGCCTCTGCTTGTATTCAGCCGGCATCGCCGCCAATCAGCCGCCTAAGTTTGAAGAGTGCATTGCGTACCTCAACCCGATTGTCGCCACCCTGAAAGACCCCGCGCTGATCGCCGAAGCACGCTATCTCATCGGTCGAGCACACGGCGAAATGAAACGTCACCCTGACGCCGTCGCCGCGTTCCGAGCCGCTCAGCAAGCCAAGCCCGATTGGGATCGGCTCGATGAAGTGCAACTCGCGCTCGGCGTCAGCTTGCGAGCTGTCAACGATCCGCCGAATGCCACTGTCGAACTCACGAAACTCAATCTGATCGCGACCAGCAAACTGCGCGATCGCGCGTTGTTTCATCTCGGTGAGATCGACCGCGGACTCAAGAAGCCAGACACCGCCGTAGCGTTCTATCAACAAATCATCACTGGGTTCCCAATGAGCGACCTCGTCCCCGCCGCGATGTACGGCAGCGGAGCCGCCCTGTTCGAGAAACCCGACTTCGCCAACGCGATCCCGCATCTCACAAAACTCATCGCCGAGAAACCACAAAGCGAACTCGTCCCCGCCGCGCTCTTCTTGCGCGGTCTCTGTCAGCATCGCCTGAAGCAATTCGATCCGGCGCTGAAAGACCTCACGCAGTTCGTCGCGACCGGCAAAGCGGTTGAGAAAG
>JAYVQJ010000637.1:0-1712 GCA_043777235.1 Planctomycetia bacterium | reverse complement strand
TCTTCGCTCCACCGACGCGGGGTCGGTGGAGGCGATGACCCTGCATTCCGTTAGTGTCAGGGATTTCGAAAGCGAATCGTATTCGTAACCGAAGAGTTTTTTTGGAGTGTCACATGTCTGTTGCGTCGCACGTCATCACCGATGTTGCTCACCAAGTTTGGCACGACGACTTTGAATTGTCCGGAGCATCGCTGCCGCTGAATGGTTCAACGAATTGGTCCGTGCGTCAGCGACGGCTGCGCGGTGGGTTGTCGGACGGCGTGGAAGTTGTCGAGATCGACAACGGAGCGATGAAAGTGGCGGTGCTGCCGACTCGCGGCATGGGAATCTGGCGTGCGAACTTTCAAGGAATCCCGATTGGCTGGGACTCGCCGGTGAAGATGCCGGTGCATCCGGCATTCGTGAATCAAACGGAACGTGGTGGACTCGGTTGGCTGGCGGGTTTCAATGAATTGATCTGTCGCTGCGGCCTCTCGTTCATGGGACCGCCGGGCCGCGATGGAGACCACAAAGATCATCCGATCCTGGGCGAGCTGACGCTGCACGGCAAGATCGCGAATCTGCCAGCTCATCGCGTTGAGGTCTCGGTCGATCCGGATCATCAAGGCCGCATCGCAGTGACAGGAGTCGTCGATGAGTGCTCGATGTTCGGCCCGTGTCTGCGATTGACGTCGACGATTGAGACGACCGTTGGCTCGAATCGTTTCACGATTATCGACGAGGTCAGCAACCTCTCCGCGAAGCCGGCCGAGTTCGAGATGCTGTATCACACCAACATCGGCCGCCCGTTTCTCGAAGCGGGGTCGAAGTTTTTGGCAGCGATCCGTGAGGTCAGTCCTCGCGATGCTCGCGCGGCCGAAGGGATCGACACCTACGACAAGTACGCCGCTCCCGATGCCAGCTACGCCGAGCAAGCGTATTTCTTTCGGCTGATCGGCGACGCCGACCAGCGCGGACTGGTGGCCGTGCGCAACGCGGCCGGTGATCTCGCACTGAGTCTCCGAATTCCAATTGCCGAGTTGCCCTGCTTCACGCTTTGGAAGAACACCACCGCCGAAGCGGACGGATATGTCACCGGCCTCGAACCCAGCACAAACTTCCCGAATCTGCGCAGCTTTGAACGCGCTCACGGCCGAGTGCCGACGCTGGCTCCGGGAGCCAGTCGCCGGATGTCGTTCGAGCTGGCGATTCATCCCGACAAATCGTCGGTCCAAAAAGTCGTCGATGAAGTTCATCGTCTGCAAAGCGACACGACGACCGCGATGTTCCGTGAACCGCATCGCGAGTGCTCGCCCGCCGGCAAGTAGGTTTGCCGTCGAAGTCTCGAATGCGAGCCGTAGCGGGGTTTTTGTCTGCGGATTGACGTTCTGGGTTGTGGCTCTTAGGAATGCTCGCCGAAACGACGCAACTGCGCGGAGTTGTTGCGGTCGCAGTGGAACACAAGCAAAGGAGAACAGCATGAGCCGGATTTGTTGGTATGCGGGATTAATGTTGGCGGGTTTGTTGGCAACGAGCGGCTTCGCTCGTGCGGACGTCAAATTGCCGAAGGTGCTCGCGAGCAACATGGTGTTGCAGCAGAAGCAGGCCATCACGATTTGGGGCACGGCCGATGCCGGCGAAGAAGTGATGGTTTCGATCGGCGATAACAAAGCGACCGCGAAGGCCGGAGCCGATGGCAAGTGGGCGGTCAAATTGAAAGAGATGACGGCGGG
>JAYVQJ010000636.1:0-1715 GCA_043777235.1 Planctomycetia bacterium | reverse complement strand
TCGTGCCATCAACCGGCTGGTCCGAGATGGAGTCCATGTCCGCCGTCAAATGCTCGACGACGACACCCTTGCCGTCCTGCAAGCCTTCGATGAGTCCCGCGCCGACGTATCGTCTCGCGTGCTGCCGATTCATCACGAGTTGCTGCTCAACGCCCTGACGATTGTTGCTTCGTCCGCTCCAAGCCACCCAACTGAAAGTTCCCAACAGCGCGACGCACGACGCGGCAACGGCAATTCGACTCGCCCAGCGATGTCGCGGTGAGAACGCATCGGCCGTAGTGCCGAAGCTCGCTGCCCCGACTTGCGTCGGCATCAATCGAGTCGGAACCACAAAGTCGGTCAGCGGCAACACCGGCTCCGACTGCAACGCCGTTCGCAGTTGGCCAACGACTTCGCGAATCGCTTCGATCTCCAACAGCGTCTCGACCGACTGGCCGATCTGTTGTTCGACAGCCGCTCGGTCAGCGGCGTTGAGTTCGCCCAAGGCATACGCGGTCAGGCGAGGATCATCTGTGGGGTGGTTTCGAGACATGACTGAACCTCGGCCCCAACGGGGCGCAATTGGCCAACCCAGAACAACGTCCTGGATGGCGGATTGGAAACTGATCGGCGTCTATCCCGAAGGGATTGCGTCACATAGCCCAGGGTTGCCGCGCATCGCGGCTACCCTGGGTCGACGTTGCCGAGCTGTCTTCTACCCCAACGGGGTTGCGTCATCCGTGGTGTGGTGACGCAACCCCTTCGGGGTAGATCCTGTGGTTTCCTCAATCACCCAGGGTAGCTCGCTTCGCTCGCAACCCTGGGCTATGAGACGTAACTCCTTCGGAGTAAGGACAAACACAAAACATCAAACTTGGGATGAGTGAGATTCACCGGATGAGCGGCTCTCTCAGTGGAAAACGGAAGGCAATTGGTGATTGATGATTGGCTATTGAAAGAGTGCGGTTGGTGGTCAATGACAAATAGCCAATCACCAATCACCAATCACCAATCACCAATTCATCCCATCAACTCACGCAGCCGCTTGATTCCCACGTGAATCAAAAACCCAACGTTCGTTTCCGTCAGGCCGGTGATCGTGCTGATCTCGCGGTAGCTCAGGCTGTGCTGGAATTTCAGGCGCAGGACTTCCTGCTGGTTCGGCGACAACTCAGCGAGCAACGACAGAATCTTCTCCGTCGAGTCTCGTTGTTCGGCGGCGTGATCGGGAGGCGGATCGGTTCCGACAGATTCCATCACCGCGTCGAGCGTCATGGTCGTCATGCGTTGTTCCTTTCGTCGCACGTCGAGCGCCCCGTTGCGACAGACCGTGAACAGCCACTCGGTCAAATGCCCGTCGAGCTGCTCGCGATCCTGCTGGCAGAGCTTCAAGAAAGTTTCCTGCACGACGTCCCGCGCCCGCTCGGAGTCGCCGATCAAGTGCCGCGCATACCGGACGAGATCGCTCTCCCATCGAGCAACCACCTCCCGCATCCACTCACCGGGGCTGTCCGTCGCGGACTGTTCCATCGTGTTTCACCCTGCCGGCTAGGCGTTCAAAGAAAGAGACGTGCGGCGCGGGAAATTATTAGTTCGACTCTCCGAGTTCCCGAAATGTAGGGTGGGACCAGCCCGCTTCGGGCGTCGGCCCACCACAAAGTTGGCCGGCCAATTCCTAGCGAGGCTCCGCCTCAGACCGTGAGCCGGCACGCGCTAGCGTCCGGTTCGTGAGTCCA
>JAYVQJ010000635.1:0-1717 GCA_043777235.1 Planctomycetia bacterium | reverse complement strand
CGTCGCAAAGATTTTTCGCTGACCGGATCGGTCAGCTTGGAGTGCATGATGCGGATTGTTCAAGTGAGTTCCGAAGCTGTTCCCTTCGCGAAAACGGGAGGCTTGGCCGATGTTGCAGGTGCGCTCAGCAAGGCGTTGTCCGAGTTGGGACACGAAGTCACGTTGATCTTGCCGTTGTACTCGCAGTTCATCGCCAAGAGCGGCATCGCAACAGAACCGATCGGTGATCCCTTCGAGATTCCACTCGGCAATCGGCAGGTGCGAATTCAATTGCAACGAGCACAAATGCCGGGGAGCCGCGTCGAGGTCGTGCTGGTTGATCAGCCGGAGTTCTACGATCGTGGCGGGCTGTATCAAGACCCAACGACGAAAGCCGACTACAGCGACAATCCCGAACGCTTCATTGCCTTCAGCCGAGCGGCACTCGAAGCCATTGCACGCTTGAAGCTCAGGCCGGATGTTGTGCAAGCTCACGACTGGCAGACGGCCCTCGTGCTCTCATTGCTGGACGCTCAATTCCGCCAGTGGGTGCCCGACCTGCAACGCACAGCAGCGGTCATGACGTTGCACAACATGGCGTTTCAAGGAACGTACCCGTCCGACGTCATGCCTCTGACCGGTCTGGGTTGGGAGTTCTTCAACTGGAGACAACTCGAATGCTGGGGCAAAGTGAACCTGTTGAAGGGTGGCATCGTCTCTGCCGACCAAATCTGCACGGTCAGTCCCACGTATTCACAGGAGATTCAAACCGCAGAGTTTGGTCACGGACTCGATGGCGTGTTGCGAGATCGCTCGGCCAATTTGACCGGCATCTTGAATGGCATCGACCCGCACGAGTGGAGCCCGTCTGTCGATCCGCATCTTCCGGTTCGGTACGACTTCGGCTCGTTGGACACCGGCAAGCAATCCTGCAAGCAAACATTGCAGGAGCGTCTGCAATTGCCCGCTCGTGCCGACGTGCCGTTGCTCGGTATGGTCTCGCGGATGTCGTGGCAGAAAGGCTTCGATTTGATCGGCGTGTGCGCGAGCCGGTTGCTCGACCGCAACGTTCAGGTTGTCTTCTTGGGAAACGGTCAGCCGGAATACGAAGATCTCTGCCGGCATCTGGCTTCGGCGCATCCGCAAAAGGTTCGTGCGATCATTGGCTACGACGAAGCGTTGGCGCATCTGATCGAGGCCGGTTCGGACATGTTCTTGATGCCGAGCAAATTCGAGCCATGCGGACTCAATCAGATGTACTCGATGGCCTATGGCACGCCGCCGATTGTTCGATTGACCGGCGGTCTGGCGGATTCCGTTGTTGGAGCGACACCCGAAACGTTGGGGAACGGGACTGCGACTGGCTTCGTATTCCGCGACCACGACCCGGATCAGTTTTGGCAGCAACTCGATGGAGCGTTGAAGTTGTTCGCTGACAGATCGGCGTGGCGACGGTTGCAACAAGCCGGCATGTCGCGCGATTGGTCGTGGAGCCGCTCGGCTCGCGAGTATGTCGCACTTTACGAAAAGGCATTGGCGCAGCGAGCGGAATAGCGTGACAGGGGTACGTCGTCGTCAACGACTCCGCGTGACAAGCTTGTTGACGGTCGGCAAGTCGTGCAGGTGAATCAGGCCGGCGTCGGTGATCCGGATGCTGGTTACTTGGCGACCCAGCGGTCTTATACGCATTCCGAAAATTAGCCGCGCGGCGCTAGCCCCGGTTCATGCCGTACAACCG
>JAYVQJ010000634.1:0-6573 GCA_043777235.1 Planctomycetia bacterium | reverse complement strand
GGGCTGACGCCGCCCCGCTCGCCTGAAGGATGAATTGCGATCTCGGTAACAGTTGTTTGATCGCCGCCTCTTCGGCATCGGCCGTCGGTTTCTCTTCGCCGCGCAACCGCAGCAGATTCTTTTCGTGGCAGCGAGCGATCGCGACCCAAGCCTCGTCGTATCGCGCGTGCTTTTCCGACACGGACGCGAACGAGTCGATCGCTTCGAGGAATTGTTGCTGTCGTTCTCGTGTTTGCCCCAACAACCAAGCCGCTTCGGATGCTTCCGGCTGATCGACGTATCGCTCGCGAAGTGATGACAGCGCTGCGACGAAGTCAGAACGACGTGTGTCGGTCGGTTCGGATTCGAATTGTTTCCCCAGACAAAACGCCCAGAGCAGATGCGTCGCGGCCGAGCGTTCGTGTCGCGGAGCCTCCGCCAATTCTTGAAACGCGATCGCCGCTTCGTCGAACTGCTTGGCTTGAAACAACAACGACGCGCGCGTGTCGCGAAGTTCGAGGAGTAAGTTCTTGATCCCGTCCGCCGGCGGTCTCTTCTTCGCGGCGGCGATCGCGAGGTCGTAACGTTGCAATGCTTCATCCGCCTGACCCGACGAGAACGCCATACGCGCCTGGCGAACCAACTCTGCCAACTCGCGACCGTAATCTTGGACCTCTCGTTCGCGTTGCCAATCGAGCTTCGCTCGCACGCCCCAATATCCACCGCCAGCGGCGGACAGCTTCTCGACGTCGGCCGTGACTTGGTCCCACAACTCGGTTGCGAGTTTTTGATCGCTTCGTTGTGCCGTCAGTCGCCACGTCGCGAATTCGGCGGCGATCTTCCAATAGACCACCTCAGCGGACGGCGTGACATTCTGCAACACGCCGCTTCGCGATTGTTCGAGCAGCCACGCAACGGACTCCGCCGGTTGTCGCCGAGCCAGCATTCCACGCAGACGTTCGATGACAAACCGTTCGCGTAAATCGGCCGGCGTGTCATCCGCAATCGTCTTCTCAAACGCCGCCAGAAACTTTGTGGATCGTTCAAGGTCACCGCGCAACCGAGTCACCTCGGCAATCGCGAGCAAACTGTCCCAAGTGATCCGTTCGTTGTTTGGCCCAGTCGCGATCGGCAGCAGCCATTCGTCCGCCGCAATGAGTGAGCCCGCTCGATCCGCGCTCTCAGTCGCTAAGCGTGCCTGTGTCAGCCGAGCGATTCCGAGTCGGTATCGAACCTGTTGCCCCAACGTCCGCCGCTCGAACGGCGAGAGTTTGTCCATCGCATCCTTTCCCGACGGCCGAGTCGCAGACACGGACTGGCTGAGCGACTTCTCCAACGGTGTGAATCGTCCGATCGCGGCATCGACGGCCGACATTCCTCGCGAACGGAGATCATCGTTGTCGGGCAGCAACTCGGTTTGAGCCAAAAGCCAGTCCGCTCGGCCGAGGTCGATCAGCGCCAACTGCGTCTCGAACAACTCACCGCGCGGCGGCGGCGTCGTGCGAGCAAGGTGCTCGACGAGGACTCGCGTTGCCCGCTGCCACAGATCGTCTTGCTCAGTACCGACCGTGTGCCAGGCGTGAGCGGAATACGTTCGCGAGAGTTCGAGGACCAACTCGCTTCGTTCTCGCTCGCTAATCGACGCCGACGACAAACGTCGCAGGCAATCGGATTCGATGAGGCCGAAGAGCTGGCGTTGGCGGAGCTTTTCGTAGAAGTCATTGGCTTGAAGGTCGGAGGAGGGGCAGGCAAAAAATGGGGGGTAAAAAATGGAGGCGAGAAGACAGACAGCGATCAGCATTCTGTGTCTCATTTTTCGCCCTCCCTTTTTTGCCGGCCCATTTGCGTTTCAAATTTCGCGTCATCATCCTGAGTCGCCGTCTCGTCGTCACCCCCACGGAGGGTAGTGTCCTAATTTGTAGGCCGACTTCGCCGAAGTCGGCTATTCCCGACGTCGGCGACGTCGGGCCACATTGAAACCCCACAGAGGGAATCGCCATGTCTTCGCTGATCGACACACTGACTCGCCTGGGAATCTCATCCGCACCGCACGCCGTTTGGATTGGCGGCGAGGGGATCGTCGGCACGGGACCGGACCTCATCGGCCGCTCGCCGATTGATGGTTCAACACTGACGACATTCGCGTCGGCCAGCGTCGGCGATGTTCCGCGCGTGCTGAACGCAGCGTCGGCCGCGTTTCCAATTTGGCGATCAGTCCCCGCTCCGCAACGCGGCGAGTTCGTGCGGCGCGTCGGCAATCGGTTTCGCGAGATGAAGACGGACCTCGCTGCCGTCATCACCGCCGAAGCCGGCAAGATCACCCAAGAGTCACTCGGCGAGGTGCAGGAAGTCATCGACATCTGCGACTTCGCCGTCGGACTCAGCCGGCAGTTGTACGGCCTGACGATCGCGACCGAGCGGCCAGGACATCGGCTCGCCGAACAATGGCATCCGCTCGGCCCGATCGGTGTGATCTCCGCATTCAATTTTCCGATGGCCGTGTGGGCCTGGAACGCAGCAATCGCATGGGTCTGCGGCGACCCGGTTGTGTGGAAACCCTCCGAGAAAACACCGCTCTGCGCGATCGCGTGCCAAGCCGTCGTCGCGTCGGTGCTGAAGGAAATGCCGAATGTCCCTCCGGCAATCTCGTGCGTTCTCATCGGAACCGGTGCGGGAGTCGGCGAAGCGCTCACCGATTCCGAGTCTCTGCCGCTGATCTCCGCGACCGGCTCAACCGCGATGGGTCGAGCGGTCGCGCAGCGCGTGGCGATTCGATTGGGACGCTCACTTCTGGAACTCGGAGGCAATAACGGGATGATCGTGACGCCGTCGGCCGACTTGGAACTGACGACGCGTGCGATCGTCTTCTCCGCCGTCGGCACTTGCGGCCAGCGCTGCACGACCTTGCGACGACTGATCGTCCACGAAAGTGTCGCCGACGATTTGATTCGGCGATTGACGTCGATCTACGAACGACTCCCGATCGGCGACCCGCGCCAACCCGGCACTCTCGTCGGCCCGCTCATCGACGAGCGAGCGTTTGCCGCGATGCAATCTGCGCTGCAACAAGCTCAGGCCGAAGGAGGCATCGTTCACGGCGGCGAAAGAGTCACGAGCTCTGTTCCAGCCAGCGGCTTCTACGTCCGTCCCGCGCTCGTTGAGTTTTCTTCCACTCTCCACTCTCCAACGATCGTTCGCGACGAAACCTTCGCCCCAATTTTGTATGTGTTGAAGTACCGCACGTTCGACGAGGCGATCGCGTTGCACAACGACGTGCCGCAAGGACTCGCCTCGTCGATCATGACGACCGATGTGCGCGAAGCAGAATTGTTTTGCTCGGCCGCCGGTTCCGACTGCGGAATCGTCAACGCCAACGTCGGTCCCACCGGAGCGGAAATCGGCGGAGCCTTCGGCGGCGAGAAAGCAACCGGCGGCGGCCGCGAGTCCGGCTCCGACTCGTGGAAGGCGTACATGCGGCGTGCGACGAACACGGTCAATTATTCGCGCGACCTGCCGCTCGCTCAGGGGATTCGGTTCGATGTGTGAACTCAAATGCGAGTCGTGGAACGCCTCGCCTACGTATGCGTAGTTCAGTCATTCCATGACTGAGATTCCGCCTTCAGTCCACGAACTGAAACTCGTTGGACAGCAACAACACCTGCGCGAGCTGTTCCCACGTCGACGTCGTTTCGAGTTCCGCGTCCGCAAGGAATTGTTCGGCGAGTTGCGTCTCCTCTTTCGATGGTTCGCGGCCGTAGACGATCCGAAACAGCTCCGTGAGATCGCGAGTTCGTCCCGCGAGCGTTCGCGACAGCTCGATCAAAAACGGACTGTTCCGCAAGAACAACGTCTGCTGCGGCACCGATGTCACGAACCGAGACGGCGTGTGTGTGTCGGGACTCGCGAAGTCGAAGTTGCGCAATGTCAGCGGTAAGTTCTGGCGGTCGATGAATCCGTAAATCGTGCGCCGATTGGAAAATGGTGGCTTGAGAATCTCCGTCGCCGGTCCGCCCAACGAGCGATCCAGCCGCCCGCTCGCGAACAGCAGCGAATCGCGCAGCGATTCCCAATCGAGTCGCTGACGATTCATTCGCGAGAGCAAGCGGTTCTCGGGATCGGGAGAGCTCGCTGAAGCTTGTCGATAAACGCTCGAGGTCATCAGCTCGCGGTGCAGCCATTTCAGCGACCAACCGTGAGCGATCAGCTCAGACGACAGCCAGTCGAGTAGTTCGGGATGTGTCGGCGGATCGGCACGGAGACCGAAGTCACTGGGCGTCTTCACCAGCGGTGAGCCGAGGTGATGTGACCAAACTCGATTCACGATGACTCGCGCGGTGAGTGGGTTCGCGGGTGAGACGATCGCCTGTGCGAGTTCCATTCGGCCGCTGCGGTTCGCGAACGGTTTGCGTTCCGGGCCGGCAACGACCCCGAGAAACTGTCGCGGCACTTGCGGCCCGTGATTGCCCTGCTGGCCGCGCAGGAAGACGTATGGATCGAACGGCTTGTCTTCTTCGGCGAGCGTCATCGCCATCAGCTTCTTCGCGTCGTCGGCACTCGGTTCGCGCGAACTGCGGAAGACGCCGTACAGCGAGTAATAATCGGCCGCCGGAATCGGGTCGTACTTGTGATCGTGACAGCGAGCACAACCGACGGTCAGTCCCATCGTTCCTCGGCAGACGACATCGATGCGGTCGTCGATGATGTCGTTGATGTTGTTCAAGAACCGCCGGCCGAGCGTCAGGAATCCCAATGCCGGCAAGTTGGCCGACCGTTCCGGCTCCGGCAGTAGATCGGCGGCGAGTTGCCGGATCAAGAATTGGTCGTACGGCACGTCTTCGTTCAACGCTCGCACAACCCAGTCGCGATACGTGTAAGCGAACGGGTAGTTGCGATCCTCGGTGAAGACGTAGCCCTTTGTGTCCGCGTACCGCGAGACATCGAGCCAGAACCGCCCCCAGCGTTCACCGTACTGCGGCGAGGCGAGCAGTCGGTCGAGCAATTGCTCGAAAGCATCCGGCGAGCTGTCGTTTTGGAATTCGACGATCTCGTCATTTGTCGGCGGGAGGCCGAGCAGATCAAAACTCGCGCGACGAATCAGTGTGCGGCGGTCGGATGGCGGTGAAAGTGTCAGCTTTGATTCGTGAAGCTGTTCGATGACGAAAGAGTCGATCGGGGAAACTGAAATCGGCGGACGGCTTTCGGCCTTCGGCTTTCGGCCGGACGTGATCGGTTGAAACGCCCAATGGCGTTTGGCTTGAAAGCCGCCGGACTTGCCGGCGGGCCAGGGCGCTCCAGCGGCGATCCAGGACTCGAAGGCTGCGATGGTTTCGTCCGGCAGACGCTTGTCGGGAGGCATCTTCAAATCGTCGTCGCTGTGCCGGATCGCTTTGAGCAACAGACTCTCGGCCGGCTTGCTCGGCACGACGGCCGGCGACGTGTCGCCGCCTTTTAGCAAGGCTTCTCGCGAGTCGACTCGCAAGTGACCACTGTCTTTGTCGCCGCCGTGACACTTAAAGCAGACGTCGATGAGCACCGGACGAATCTTCGACTCAAACAATTCAGCGGCTGCGGATGCATCATCGGCGACAGCGATGCTTGCGCTCCACACGACAACCGTGAGGGCCGCGAGCGACAAACGACAAGCGAAGCGAGATTCGGTTGGCATGATCGGCGGCGAGAAGGTTCGGAGGGCGAGGGGCGACGCTCGGCGAGTGTAGCGGTGCCCAATGGACGGCACAAAAAAACCGACGGAGCTCATGATTGAGCCCCGTCGGCGATGTTCGATTTTGACCGCCCACGGCGGCGCGGCTACCGGTCTTTGCGGTGCCGAATTTTGGAACGATTACGTCGCTTCGTGCTTCCGATCTTGCGACGACCACGACCCGTACTCTTCACTCCCATGTGACCACTCCAACAGTTCTGCGAGGTTCGATGAAATCCGGTGACGACGTTTTTGATGAAACGGGGCGGGACTCTAACAGCCGTGCCAACGCTCGGCAACCACACGATTCAGTGACGCAATCGTTGTTTCGAGCCGCCGATTCCGCCATCATGGCCTCGTGAAATTCGGAATTCGCCAATTTGTGTTGGCCCATTCATCAGCCGTCGGGCGCTAGTCCACGGTTTCGTGAAAACTAACCGAGGGCTAGTGCCCTGCGGCTGATTTGTGTCCAGGGAATCATCGTCATGGCCGTGCGAGGCATCCGAGGAGCGATCAGCGTCTCCGCCGACACCAAGGTGGAAGTTCTGGCGGCGACGCGCGAGTTGCTCGAAGAATTGCTGAAAGCCAACGACCTCGAAAACCGCTTCGACGACATCGCCTCGGCGATCTTTACGACGACTCGCGATTTGACCTCGGCGTTTCCGGCCGAAGCGGCTCGAGGACTCGGAATGAGTGCCGTCCCGCTGTTGTGCGCGACGGAGATTCCCGTCGCCGAAAGCCTGCCGCGCTGCATCCGAGTGCTGCTGCACGTCAACACGGACAAATCACAAGCCGAAATGATTCACGTCTACCTCCGCGACGCCAAACGCCTGCGGCCCGACGTGAAGAGCGCCCAGTAGGGTGGGACCAGCGCAGCGCCGGCCCACCACGCA
>JAYVQJ010000633.1:0-6574 GCA_043777235.1 Planctomycetia bacterium | reverse complement strand
CCTGGGTTGACTCGGATGAGTCCGATCTACCCTGAAAGGGTTGCGTCAGCCGAGGATTCTCGATGACGGAACCCCTTCGGGGTACGAAGGTCATTTCGATACCCAACCCAGGGTAGCTCGCTGCGCGAGCAACCCTAGGCTGTATGGCGCAACTCCTTCGGAGTAAAGACAAATGCAATCTTCACAAACTTGGAACTACTGAATTACGAATTTAGAGAACCGCTATGAAAGAAAATGTTGTTCAAAACAAGAGCTATGCCTTTGCGGTTCGGATCGTGCGACTCTATCAGCATTTGTCGGCCACGAAAAAAGAATATGTGCTGTCCAAGCAGGTCTTGCGCTCCGGGACGAGCATCGGCGCGAACGTCGAGGAAGCCATTGGCGGACAGTCACGGGCCGACTTCATTTCCAAGCTCGGCATCGCCTACAAAGAAGCCCGCGAAACCAGCTACTGGCTGCGGCTCTTGAAGGACACAGATTACCTCACCGAAACCGAGTTCAAGAGCATCCACACCGACGCCGAAGAACTCTGCCGAATCATCGGATCCATCCAAAAATCCACCAAGGCAAACCCCGACGCCAATTCGTAATTCGTAATTCTCAATTCCTAATTGATTCCCCCGCTTCGAGCAAAAGATCCAAGCCACCCTCGCCCGCATCTGGGGCGAAGAATCACCCGCTCCACAACCCGCCCGTTCCGGTTCAGCGGACGATGTGCAGATACAGGGCCGCAAAGAATGCAACGTTGGCGAGTAAGAGTACGCTCGCGGTGACTCCGTCCAAAGATCCGACGACGGTCTGCACTGGCACTTCGGATCGCGGTCCCTCGGCGGACAAAAATCCGCGTGTCCATTCGGTCCCATCCGGCCGCAACCAGCGAGTCCGAGTTCGTAGCATCGCCCACGCAATTGCCGCAACGGCGACGATCGCCGCGATCAGCAGCAGCGGTGCGGTATGTGCGATCGCTCCTGGTCCACCGACATCGAGCTTCTCCATCACTTCGTCGAACCGAGGAACCGGGATGCCATCTTCCACGACGTCGGCCGGCGCGTTCGAGGTGAATCCCGGAATCGGAACGAGGTGGCCATACCGCATTGTCAAGAACGCGACTGCGTTGTTCGCCGTGTGGAGCAAGATTGCGGCCCACAACGAGCGGGTCGTCAAGAACACAAACTGCAAAGCCAGACCGAGCGCGAACGCTCCGCACGCTTGGATCGGATGCAGGTGGATCGCTCCGAAATAGAACGCGGCGATGAGCGTCCCCAGCCAAGGACCGTGATGCGCCACCAAGCCGCGACTCAAGAAGCCGCGGAAGAACAACTCCTCGCCGAGACCGGGGAACAGACACGCAGCGACGAACACCAGCCACCAAGGCTCCTTGGAAAACTCTCCAAACAAGTCCATCGACATATTCGGCAGGACTTCAGCCGCGCAGTTCGTGACCTCGCTGGCCAGCAAGGCGCACGGCAAGACGCTGAGCAACACGAGCATGACCTGAGTGACCGACATGCCTCGCAGTCCCATGCAACGAGCGGTCTCGCGCCGAAACAGAAGGAACACGACACCTGCCGAAAACATCAACGTGATGAGCGTCGCGAGAGGCACCAGGACCCGATTCACCATTCGTTCAATCTTCGGGACGTCTGGCGATGTACCAGGTTGAATTTGAATCTGACCGGTCGCCATCAGTACGACCGAGATCCCGATTCCGATGACCAGCCCCAACGCCAACTGCGAGCCAAACATCAGCAGCACCCACAACAACGAATGACCGGCGTGAGGCAGCCGATACTTCCCTGTGGTCGGCGTTTCGGAATGTGGCGGATCGTCTGATGCAAGCAATTCGGCAACCGGCTCAGCTTCGAGCACCGGTGTGGCTTCGGCATCAACCGGACCAACGGCCACTTCCAGTAGCGGCAGATTCTCGGGCTCATCCGTCGGCGGGCCATCAGGAACGTCGGACATTGCACAGTCCTTTCGAGTGACAAGACCGCAAAAGCGGAGGTGTCGTGGGTCGCGATTTGCGAATCGACTCTCAGGCTACTGGACTCACGACCGGCACGCAAAGAATCCCGCTGCTGGCCAAGTAGACCCGCAGAGAAAAGTAGGCGAGTCACTCCGTGACTTGAAGATTCCAGTCACGGAGTGACTGGTCTACTTTCTCAGTGGCCAGTTTTGAAACTGCATACTTTTCCCTGCGGGTCTACTTAAGAACGGGACCGAAATCACTTCCCGATGTTGCTGTGTGTCCGTCGGAAAATCAGCCGGCACGCGCTAGCGTCCGGTTCGGAATGTCGATCGACTCTCGAACCGGACGCTAGCGCGTTCCGGCTGATGAGTTTGCTGAAATCGAGAAGTTATTGCGGCCCCGTTCCTTAGTTTGCCGTACTGCGGGGAGCGTAGGGTGGCGTCGAGTCATCGAGACCCACCGCACGCTTCGTAAATTCTGGTGGGTCTCGATGACTCGCCCCACCCTACATCTTTCGCAAAGCAAAGAATTCTGTCCGCTTGAATCGGCGCACGGACTCTGACAGAGTAATCGCCCCTTACCGAGGAGCCGTTGATGAGTGCGATGACCGTCGAAGTCTGGGATGCCACCGGCAACAAGAAGCAAGTCGTCGAAGTCCCGGCCGATGCGGCTGTGAATCGGCTGATCGCCGTGCTGGTCGACAAGCTCAACCTGCCGCGGAACAGCCCGGACGGGCAATTGATGAGCTACAAGTTTCATCATCGAGCCAGCGGCCGGCAGTTGCTCGACACTGAGACGCTGGCCGGCGCGGGAGTGAAAGACAACGACATCCTGCGACTGCAACCGGAGATCACGGCGGGAGCGCGGTCTGTTGGGCCACGCACATGAGCGACGTGTTGCGGCTCACGGACGTGGAGGCGGCTCAGGACGGGCGGTTCGCTCGTTTCGAGCTGATCGGCTGGTGGGATCAACAACGACTGGCCGCCGCGAAGGTGCTGGTCATCGGAGCCGGTGCGATCGGCAATGAGCTGGTCAAGAATCTGGCGTTGCTTGGCATCGGCAACGTGCTGATCGCGGACCTGGATCGTGTCGAGAACTCGAATCTGTCACGGTCGGTCCTGTACCGCGAGTCAGACATCGGACGACCGAAGGCCGAGGTCGCGGCGTCTCGTGCGAAAGAGATTTATCCGGGGATTCACTCGCACTCGTTCAACGGCAACATCGTCTATGACCTCGGTCTCGGAGCGTACCGCTGGGCCGATGTGATCCTCGGCGGTTTGGACAATCGCGAAGCTCGTGTGGCGATCAATCAGGCGGCGGCGCGAGTTGGTCGCATCTGGATCGACGGCGCGATCGAACGGCTGGACGGCGTCGCGCGCGTCTTTGATCCCGCGCTCGGCCCCTGCTACGAATGCACGATGAGTGAGACCGATTGGAAGATGTTGGAAGCTCGGCGGAGTTGTGCCCTGCTGACTCGGCAAGAAATGGAACAAGGCAAAGTGCCGACCACGCCGACAACCGCCTCGATCATCGCTGGCATTCAATGCCAAGAGGCGGTCAAACATCTGCACGGCTTGGAAACACTCGCCGGTCGCGGTTTCGTTTTCGAGGGAACGTGGCATCAAAGCTACGTCGTCAACTACACCCGCCGCGAAGACTGCCCGACGCACGAGGCTTACGAACCGATCCTCGTGAAGCCGTGGTCGGTCGCCACGATGACGGTCGGCGAACTGCTGAAGGAAGCGCAAGCCGAAGTCGGTGACGGTGCGATCTTGGAACTGAATCAGGACGTTCTCAAATCACTCGAATGCCCGCGCTGTCTGACGACCGAGCCACTTTTCGCATCGCTCGGAAAAATCACCGAGCAACATGGCCGCTGTCCCAAGTGCGGCGACCAGCGCGTGCCGCATTTGTTTCACACGCTCGAGGGCAGCGAAGGTCTGAATCAAAAAACGCTGGCTGAGATCGGCGTTCCGCCGTGGGACATTGTCGGAGCGCGTCGCGGCCTGAAGCAGGTGTTCTTCGAGTTCGAAGGCGATCGAGCCGACGTACTGCGATAGCCCGCTTCAGAATGATCTTCGTGCGAGCTCAATGAACCGCAGGGCGCTAGCCCCGGTTGAACCGGACGCTAAGTAGCCCGCAGAGAAAAGTAGGCGAGTCACTCCGTGACTCGAAAATTCCAGTCACGGAGTGACTGGTCTACTTTCTCCGCGGCCAGTTTTGAAACGGCCTACTTTTCTTTGCGGGCCTACTGAGCGCGATCCGGCTGATTTCCTGGATGCAAAACTCACTCTGAGGCTGCGTCGCCCGCGTGCTCACAGGATCGCTTGGATCGGCGATCCTTCGCAGATCGTCAGCGGGCAGCCGAGATTGTCCGGCAACTGCAAGTGCGAGTCTTTAAGTCGATGAAGTTGCGATTGTGTGTGTCCCAATAAACGCTGACATTCGCGATTCTGTCGTTCGGCCAGAAGACCGTGACTCCCGCTTCGACCATCCGTCGAGCTTGCAACACCGATTGACCATACGGGTTCACTCCGATCCTGACGGGAGACGCCCTGGCAAACTAAGTAATGCTGGCAGACTCGTCACTGCGTCGTTGGCGTCATGAAGCTCACGGAACCAATGGTCCGAAGAAGATGACGTGGCAAAGCAGTGAACGGAGGCAGGAGCAGGGAGGCTCAGCTCGTGAAGCGATGTTGTTGGTGGCGTTGTTTGGCCTTGAGCGGTGTGGCCCTCAGCTTGAGTGGCTGCCAGACATATTGCGCTCGGCACTCCGTGGAAAATCAGGTCAAGAACGCCGGCGGAGCTCGTTTCGACGGATCACGATCCAAACCAGCGACCGCTTTCGCGTCGACGGCGGCCAAAAATTCTGGAATTCAGCAAGTCTCGCATCAAGTCGAACAACCTGTCTCCGAACCGCGTCGAACGCTGGAAATTCCCAAGGAGATTCCTGGAAGCACCGCCGCTCCGCTGCATTTGCCTCCGTTCGACCCCAATGAACCGGACGAGAAACGCCGCGAAACCATCGAGCGGCTGTTTGAAAAGTTGCCCTCGGTTCCAGAGCGACTTCATGTCGATGCGACATCCGAAGTCCGCGCAATGTCGTTGGCCGAACTGCAGCAGCTCGCGCTGGAGTATAACCCGAATTTACGTCGTGCGGCGGCTGATACTGAGATGGCACGCGGTGTGACGATCCAAGTCGGACTCTATCCGAACCCGCAAGTCGGTTGGGAGTCGGATACAGTGCGAACCCTGGGAACGAAGGGTTATCAAGGACCGTTCTTTTCTCAGACGATCGTCACCGGTGGGAAACTCACACTGGCACAAAATGCCGCTTCGATGGACTACCACAACGCCGTCTTGGCGTTGACGGCGACTCGAATCGATGTCGCGACACAAGTGCGAGATGCCTTTTACGACACGCTGGTCGCGCACGAAAAAGTGCGACTGACGAGAGCGTTGGCCCGATTCACCGACGACATTTATCGTGCTCAAATCAAACTGGCGAGCGGCGGCCAGGCGGCTCCGTTCGAGCCGCTGCAATTGCGAGTTCTCGCAATGCAGGCTCGCAATGCGGTCGTGCAGGCCGAGACCGAACAGGAATCAGGATGGCGGCGATTGGCCGCGGCGGTCGGGCAGCCACGGATGACCGCTGTTCCGCTGGCGGGCGATGTGGATCAGTCGTTTCCGCCGTTGAATTTCGTCGCGGCTCAAGAGCATTTGCTCGCGCATCACACGCAACTTCGATCCATCAGTAACAATGTGGTGCAAGCTCGCATCCAATCGGAGTTGGAATGCGTGAAGCCGCGCCGGCCCGATCTCACGCTCTACAGCACCGTCCAGAAGGACTACACCGGCCCGCCATTCAACACGACGTACAACATCCAAGTCTCGATTCCGCTGCCGGTCTTTGATCGCAATCAGGGCAACATCCTGAAGGCTCACGCGGGGATCATTCGCAGTGAAAACGTCCGCGACGCAACCGCGAACAGCTTGATTCAGCAGCTTGCCGATGCGGTCGCTAGGTATGAAGCCAGCCGGACGCAAGCCGTGAACTACCGAACGTCGCTGTTGCCCGATCAAGTCCGCACATATCGAGGCATCTATCAGCGATATCAGGAAGATCGAGAAGCTGTGAACTTCGGCGACATCGTGGTCGCTCAGCAGACGTTGGCCACGCTGATCACCTCGTACGTCGATGTCTTGAATCAGCAGTGGCAAGCGGTCGTCGATGTGGCTCGGCTGATGCAAATGGAAGATGTCGCCGAGATCGAATTCTTCGCGGACAAAGCCGACGACGGACTGAATCCGCCTGAACCGGATCGTTAAGAACGCCGAGCGTGTGCGTTGACAATACAAACGACCCCGGCTTATACCTTCGCCCCTTCGGACCCACTGAAATCGCTGATTTTCACGGTCGATTTGGAGGCTCCCTCAGACTGCGGCCGTGGGCTGCGGACTCACTTGAAGATCCTGTTTTCCGGAGGTTGCTATGAAGGAGGTCGTTCGTGGTTAAGTTGCGATTGCGAGACAACGAGAAAATTCAAGACGCGGTGAAGCGGTTTCGGAAATTGGTGGAACACGCTGGAATCAAGAAAGAAATGC
>JAYVQJ010000632.1:0-1718 GCA_043777235.1 Planctomycetia bacterium | reverse complement strand
GCGTGACGAGCCGAACGGGAAAACGCGCAGTTATTTCTTGCGATCCGTATGAGGCTTTGTAGTCCCCTGTTTTTCATCCGGCGATTTCTTCAGCAATTGGTCGAGCAACGGCATCGCGAGTTCCCGATAGACTCGCTCCAGCAGCGGATTGCTTTTGATCAATTGCATCATCCGATACAGCTTCTTCCCTTCGTCCTCCGACAAGGGGAACTTCGAGGTCAGTCCTTGAGCATCCAAGAGCACCGCCACATATCGGTCTTGGCCATCGTCGCTCACCTCTTTGAGGACATTGTGCAACTGAGCGGATTCCGGATCGAAGCGATCGTTCTCGTCGGCGTCCGCTGCCGGTTGCGCCGCCCGCTCCGGAAGATCGAAGACTTTCCGAAGTTGCCCCGACATCTCACCGACCGACTTGTCCGATGACAGTTGGCTCAGCCGCTTGGACGCGGCCTGCAACTTCTGGAATTGCTCTTCAGAATCGAGCGCTTCCGCCCGTTTGGTTTCAATCTCCAGTCGCTTCCGCGCGAGTTGACTCAAACTCTCATTCGCGACCGGTGCCTCAAGTCCATCCAACGAACTTCGCGACAACTCCGCACCCTCTTCAATCGGAGCCACCATGACCGCGTTCGCGTCGGCAATCGGTGTCGGCAGTGTGTCCGCAAGCCTGCTCAACGGCTTCGGAACTCTCGCATCCATCGTAGACAGAGTCGAACGTTCCAACGTCGTCACGCTCCACACCGATCCCAGCAGCGCGACGACGATTGCCATCGAGTGCAACACACACGATCCCACAATTGCCACAAACAATGCTCGAACGCGACGAGACCGCACCGAACAACTCCCTCAATGGACGAACCAGAACACCGACACCTTACCGCAAAGACAAACCGGATGCGCTGCATAAAACTGATCGAAACTCAAGGCATCTCCGTTGGTATCTTCATCAACCGCGCACGAATCTCTTTGTGGATCGACTCGTCCCATTCGGCGGCGATATGGGCCTTCACGTCGAACAGCGAGTCGTAGGCTGGCCCCGGCTTCTTCAGGAACCCATTGGCGGGATCACCCAGGTCGACGAACTCCGCTCGCGGTTCCTTCACCCACTTCTTCCAACCGAGTGCGTTGCGCGTCGCGAATGTCACTGCTTTCCGAAGATTGCTCGGCAGCTTCTCCGGCTGAGCTTTGTCGAATCGACCGACTGACGACGGATCGAGGAACACGACCAAGTCGAGCTGCAAAGCAGGCTCGTCGGCGAGCAGTTGACTCACTTCCCAAGCCGTGTGCCCGCCCCAACTGTTGCCGACAATTGCGAGACGATCGCTGGGATGTTCTTGATGATGCTTTCGCAAACGCTCGGCGATTCCTTTCGAGAGCGGTGCCGCTTCGTCCTTGATTTGTCCGGCCGCTGTTCCGTTCCAGTTGAAGTACTCAGCGGTGACGCCCTCTTGTCGCAAATCACCCGCGAGCTGAAACATCCCGCTGTTCCCAACTCCGCGCTGTGCCTTTTCGGCAATCTGATCGGCCGTCGGATCCGAAGCGAACCCACCGATGAACGCGACGAACAACGGCTTCGACGGCGTTTCAGCGAAGGCGGACGGACTCCAACAAATGCACATCGCGATGATGATTTGCGAGAGAGTTTTCATCTTCAAGCCTTTCGTGTGTCTCGCTGTGATCGAGTCCCAAACGTAGACCGGTCACTCCGTGACCGGAATCAC
>JAYVQJ010000631.1:0-1720 GCA_043777235.1 Planctomycetia bacterium | reverse complement strand
GCCGATCATTCCGACGGTGATCGCCGGAGTGAAGGCGGTCCACGCGGTTGACGCTGCCGGAGTGCATCCGTTGTTGCTCGCGATTGGCAGCGAGCGATACGTGCCGTATGCGTCGCAACGTAAGCCGCAAGAGTTGCTGACCTGTGCGAACGCGATCCTCGGCCAAGGGCAGTTGTCGCTGGCGAAGTATCTTTTCATCGTCGCTGGCGAGGACGACCCGCAGCTCGACATTCACGACATCGCGGCGTTTCTCCGTCACCTGTTGCAGCGAGTCGATTGGCGCACCGATCTGCATTTCCAAACGCAGACGACAATGGACACGCTCGATTACAGCGGTCACGGATTCAATGCCGGATCAAAGTTGGTGATCGCGTCCGCCGGTCCATCACGGCGCGAACTGCCGACGGTCGTGCCGTCCGAGTTGTCATTGCCGAACGGATTCCGCGATCCACGAGTCGTGATTCCAGGCATTCTGGCGATCACTGCTCCGGCTTTCGATCTGCGTGGCGGCGCGAGCGACGGCGAGCAAGAGCGGTCGATCGGGCAACTCTTGCGGCACTTCGACACGAACTCGCCGATCAATTCCTTCCCGCTGATCACGCTGGTGGATGACAGCGAGTTCGCTGCTCGTAACCTCAGCAATTGGTTGTGGACGACGTTTACTCGTTCGAACCCGGCAGCGGATGTCACTGGGCTGGGCGCGTTCGTCCATCAAAAGCATTGGGGCTGCCGAGGCTCGCTCATCATCGACGCACGCATCAAACCGCATCACGCTCCGCCGTTGATCGAAGACCCGGAGGTGACTCGCCGAGTCGATGCGTTGTTCGCCAACAACGGCCCGTTGAACGGACTGTGGTGACGATCGACTCGCGGAATGATTTGAACTTGCGAACGTGATACGGCCTGGAACGTCCAGCGTTACTTTGCATCTGCTCCCGATCCGTTGCCATTCGAGCGTTGCAGGAATTGCAGCCAGCGGCGGCCTTGTGCGGCCCCTGAGCCTTCGCGTGTGCCGCCCGCATTGGGGGTGGGTTCATCGGGAGCGAGCCCCAGTTTCTTCATCTGCAGCGCGAGTTGGTTCGCTTTGATTGTCAGGCGGGCATCCTCACGCGCCAGCTTGGCGCGTTGCAGCGAGAGATCGACTTCGGCCACGCGCAGCTTGTCTTGCAGGCGGTCACGCAGGTTCAGCAATTCGTGCTGCAAGTCTTCGGGGACGCGGTTGAGTTGCTCCCAATCGGGGAACTCGGTGTTCGCGTCGGGGGAACTCAGCCGGCGCAACAACAGCGAGATGAATTCATCGCGGTCGCGGATCGCGTCGCAGAGTTGTTGGTGATCGGCGTTGTTGAAATCGACAGGCGGCGGCGGTTCGGACAACGTCGGCGAATCCGAGCGATCGGACGCGATCGACTCGGTGAAAACATTCTCGTGGGCCGCTGCGCGTCGTAACGGAGCAGGAGAGATGGTCTCCAGGTTGATGCTTTCGCCCGCCATGACCGCGGCTTTGATCGCCTCCCAGCCCATCGACTCCGGCTGCGTGGGGGCTATCTTCGGCAGGGTTGCAACGTTGGACGAAACCCCGGAGGAAGAATTCGCGGCGTCCTTCGCGTTCGGTGTTGATGTCGATTCGTTCGCATTGGCTCGCGAAGAATCCCCGGAGCCATTCGAGACGAGGTCGTGCAGATCGTTGAGCCGCGACTCGATGCGGGTCAGCATCTCGGCC
>JAYVQJ010000630.1:0-6584 GCA_043777235.1 Planctomycetia bacterium | reverse complement strand
CGAAATTTGCAGGGACGCTGACCTTCACCGCTCCGAATGGCGACACCGTCAACGCTCTGCCGATGATCGTGACGATGTCCCCGAACAACGTGAACGTGGCGTATCTCGCGGGAGGCAGTGAAGGAGCAGTGCCGAGCGTCTTCAAGACAACCGACGGCGGTCAGACATGGTCCCCGGTGTTGCTCACGCAAAACAATCAGAACATCGCAACCGGTTGGGCGGGTGTCGGAGGCAAAGTGACGTGGCGGTTCGGTGAAAACGCGATGGGCTTCGCGGTGTCGCCCACCGACCCGCAGCGAGTCCTCATCACGGACCTTGGTTTCGCATACCTGAGCACCGACGGGGGCACAACGTGGCAATCGCTCAACGTCGCTCCGACGGATCGCAATGCACCGGGGACGGTCATTGATCCCGCTCACGCAACTCACAGCAGCGGGTTGGATAACACCAGCAGTTGGGGGCTGGCCTGGACGGATCCTCGACACGTCATCGGAGCGTACACTGACATTCATGGAGCGATCAGTTCCGATGCCGGTCAATCGTGGTCGCTGGGGACATCCGGCCTTGATCTGAATTCGACGTACCGAACAGTCGTCGCGCCGAACGGCATTGTGTATGCCGCGACGTCGTCGGTGCATGACTTGTATGAGACTTCGACTCTGCGTGACTCGCGCATCGACCGCGGCACCGGTCGAGTTCTCTTCTCAGCCGACAACGGAGTCACCTGGCAGACGCTGCACGACTTCGGACACGTCGTCTCGTGGGTCGCGCTCGATTCCAAGAACCCGAACCGGTTGTATGCCAGCGTCGTGTACAGCCAAGCCGGCAAGAGTCGCGACGGAGGCATCTGGGTCAGCGACAACACCCAACTCGGCGCGGCCTCGAAGTGGCGGAAGCTGGCGAATCCGCCGCGCACCGAAGGGCACCCGCTGATGGTGCAGGTGCTCAACGATGGCACGCTGGTCGCGACGTATTCGGCTCGACGCACCGAGCCGGGTGCGGCCCATCAATTCACCCCGAGCAGCGGAGTCTTCATCAGCGCCGACGGCGGTCGCTCGTGGAAGGATCGCACCGCGCCGGCGATGAAGTTCTACACGAAAGACTTGGTGGTCGATCCGCAAGACGCATCGCAAAAGACGTGGTTTGCCGGCGTTTGGGACGGTTGGGACAACGCCGCGACCGGCGGCGGCCTGTATCGCACGGCCGATCGCGGAGTGACTTGGACGCGGTTGTTCGACGATCGCCGAGTCAGTTCCGCAACGATCAATCCCGCGAATCCGAACGAGATGTACGTCACGACCGAGACCGACGGTTTGTGGGTGACTCACAATCTTCACGACGCATCGCCGACGTTCACGCCAGACGCGGCGTTCCCGTTCCGGCATCCCCAGCGAGTCGTCTTCAATCCGTTCAACTCGGCCGAAGTCTGGGTCACGACGTTCGGCAGCGGCTTGTTCGTCGGACATGACTCCTCTACGGCCGGAAGCATCGTGGTCGATCAATCGTCCTATTCGGTCAATGAGTCCGATGGCAGCGCGACCGTCACGGTGCATCGCGTCGGCGGCAGCGGAGCGGTCGGAGTCTCGTTCCGCACGGACCTCGGCAACGCGACGGCGGGCAGCGATTACACCGCGACGACCGGTACGTTGAGCTGGGCTGACGGCGACTTTTCCGACCGCACGATCGTCGTGCCGATTCTCAACGACGATCTCCCCGAGCCGACGGAGACGATCTTCGTGCTGCTCTCGAACCCGACCGGCGGAGCGGTGCTCGGCGAAAAGTATTTCGCGGGTGTCGATATTCGCGACGACGATCCGCCGCAGTTGTTCCAGTTCTCGTCGCCGACATATTCGATTGGCGAGAGCGGCAAGCTCGCGACGATCACGGTCACTCGCGACGGCGGCAGCGCGGGAACGATGACCGTCGATTACGCGACCGCCGACGGCACTGCCAAGTCCGGCAAAGGACGCGACTTCACCGCCGTCGCTGGCACGCTCACGTTCGCGCCCGGCGAAACTTCGAAAACGATCGCGGTTCCGATCCTCGACGACAATCTGTTCGAGGGAGACGAATCGCTCACCGTGACCCTCTCGAACGCGCGCGGCGGAGCAACTCTCGGTACGAGCTTCGTCGCGTCACTGACGATCATTGACCAAGAGCCGGGTCAATTTGTCTTCTCCAATGCGGTCGTCAACACGGTCGAGAATTACGGCTACGTGACGATCTACGTGCAGCGTATTAACGGCCGCTTTGGGCCGGCCAGCGTGAATTACTCGACGACTGACGGCACCGCGCTCGCCGGTCGCGATTACTCGAAGACGAGTGGCACGCTCAATTTCGCCGATGGTCAGACCGAAGCCTCATTCAACGTCCCACTGATCGACCGGCCAACGATCAACGGCACGCGCACGCTGACCTTGAGTCTTTCTTTACCGATCGGCGGCCCGATCCTCGGCAAAGTCAAGACCGTCACCATTCGCATCGCTGACGTTAGTGCTTCTCCATAGCGACTCCGCGCCGAGCCGTTGGCGATCGCGCCGCGCTCGCACTACCCTGTGCCCGTGCGGGGCCGCTTTTCCGGCCTCGGCGAGGCCGGACCACATTTCAGCGGAGCGTTTCATGCGGCATGACGGACGAGAGCACGACGAACTGCGGCCCATCACAGTTCAACGCCATTTCACCGGAGCCGTCCCCGGCAGCGTGCTCATCAAAGCGGGTCGCACGACAGTGCTCTGCACGGCCAGCATCGACAACGATTTGCCGCCGTGGATGAAACGCGAAGCCAATCCGAACGGCTGGGTCACCGCCGAATACAACATGCTTCCGGCCAGCACCGCCCCGCGCAAGCAGCGCGAACGCAGCAAAATCGACGGCCGCACGAACGAGATTCAGCGGCTCATCGGCCGCAGTCTACGAGCGATCGTCGATCTCGCCGCACTTGGCCCGCGCATGGTCACGGTCGATTGCGATGTGCTGGAAGCGGACGGCGGCACGCGCACGCTCAGCATCACCGGCGGCTTCATCGCGCTCGTCGATTCATTGGCCGCGATCAAATCGTTGTTGCCGACCGATCGACCTGTGCTCAAGAGCAGCATCGCTGCGATCAGCGTCGGCATCGTCGCCGGCCAAGTCGTCTCCGACCTGGACTACGTCGAGGACAAAGATGCCGAGGTCGACATGAACGTCGTGATGACCGGAGTCGGCGAGTTCGTCGAAGTCCAAGGGACCGCCGAAGGAACGCCGTTCAACCGCCAACTTCTCGATGCTCAACTCGCGCTCGCCGAGAAAAGCATCGCCCGACTGACGCAGATTCAACGCGAGACGCTCGGCGAGACTTGGCCGTTCCGTTCGTGATGGCGTCGCTGTGCGTTCGTGAAAAAACGGATTAGTGCTTTGTCACCGCCGAGAATTCGGGTCGTGAAAATTAGCCGCAGGGCGCTAGCCCGGTTGATTCATGATTCGGGTGAATTCGCTTGCGCGTCGTGCTTGTATCGGCCAATGAATAATCCCGCAGAGAAAGAGTAGGCGAGTCACTCCGTGACTCGAAAGATTCCAGTCACGGAGTGACTGGTCTACTTTCTCCCCGGCTAGCGCGTGCCGGCGGATTGGGCAAAGCAGCATTCTTGCCCCTGTGGAGAATAGTCCCTCGCGATGATCATTTTGAGGCTGTGTCGCGTGGTGATTGCCGGAGCGCGTTGAGTCCGTGTCGGAGCGCGGATTGATAGAGCCACAAATCGCCGCTGTAGGCGATCAACTTGAATCCACGCTGCAATTGAGCTTGGCCTTCGGCGATGCTCGTCACCAACACGGCCGGAGTCTTGTTGTGAGCTTGGCACGCCGCGAAGACGCGATCGGTCGCGGCGAGCACATCGGGATGATTCATCTGGCCGGGGATGCCCAGCGAATTGGTCAGGTCGTACAGACCGATCCACAGAGCGTCGATGCCGGGAACGGCGGCGATCTCCTCGACGTTGTGCAGGCCGGATGCGGTTTCGATCTGAGCGATCAACAGCGTTTCGTCGTTCGCAGAACGCATGAGTTCGGGAATCGGACTGCTGCGATAGTCGTCGTGAGCGATGTTAAACGCGGCACCTCGGCGACCGTCCGGCGGGTACTTCGCCGAGCTGACCAACAGACGAGCTTGATCCGCGTTCTCGCACATCGGGATCATCACTCCCATCGCTCCCATATCGAGCACGTTAGCAACGAAGTGGTACTCGGTGGCCGGGATGCGAATGATCGGAATCATCTCGGACTTCGGAGTCGTCGCGATCAACAGGCGGATCGTCTCGATGCTCCAACCGGAGTGCTCCATGTCGAAGAGCGCGAACTCGGCTCCTGCGTTCGCCGTGAGACGCGCAATGCCGGTCGTGTTGAACTCGAACAACATTGTGCCGAGCGACACGCCGCCGTCGCGAAGTTTCTGTTTAACGAAGTTGTGAATCATGCGACTTCTTTCGTAGCCACGTTCGCCAGAACGTGGGTGTTCTTTTTTGCAAGCCCGCGTTCTGGCGAAACGCGGCTACGGTCGAGCGAAATTACTTTGCCAGCCACTTCGCGGGGGTTGTTCGTTCGGGTGAGTCCGGCAACAACCGATTCCAGCCATCGACGGCCGCTTCGATGCGGACTCGGCGGCCGGAACGATCTGGCCCGATCAAGTCGTCGATGTCGCCAGCGGTCAGTGCTCCCGGAACAAGGCTGTCGTGAGCCGTCAGGACCAAGTAATCCGTCAGCAGCGAACGCCAACTCGTCAAACCACCGACGGTGTAGATCGCCGAGATGTCGTCTTCAAACAGTCCCGTGAGCAATGCGAGCAACGGAGCTTGCGGTTCGGACGGAGCGGGCAACGCGGCATCGTCATCGCGCGGCTGACGAAACAATGCGGTGTTTGGATTTGGCGGCATGAGCGATTCGCCCCACAACGAAAACCTGCGGCCTTTGAGGTCTGGTTGTTGGCGAAGCCAAGTCAGTGCGAGTCGCACGTCGCGAAGTTGCTGCCCAAGCAACGGCTCACCGAGCATCAGCGCGGTCGATGACATCGACGTGGCCGAACTGCGCCGGCCGTGACTGTCGCCGAGCTTTGTCTCGCCGATGCCACGCGGATCGACGAGACACACCGCCGCACCTCGTTCGAGCAACTCGGCGACGTCCTGCGAACGTTCCTTCAACAGCCGCGCTTTACCTTGCGAACAGAACGCGACAATGACCGGCTGTTGATCAATCATCTTCATCGGTCTCAAGAGCAGGACGGGAACCCGACTGCCCCCTGAGCTGCCGAGCACAATTGCCTCGAAACGAACGCCCGCCGCGTTCTCTTGTCGGATTGGCTGTAACACAGACAGAGGATCTTCGGACGTGATTCGCAGTAGTTCCGTCCAGCGGCGTTTCAGATCTCGTCGAAGTTCACCGGGATCGAATTGCTTTTCTTGATGAACTGCAAGCAATTGCGAAAATCCCTTCGCCATCTCCGTTGTCATTTGCGAGAGCGACTTCGGCTGAAGCTCTTGTTTGAGTTCCGGTGTCCAGCACTGCAAGCGATCTGCCGGCAGCCGCGCACGGAATTCCTTCTCCGGCGAGACGTCGATGTTGAACCACGATCGGAACGCTTCGTGAATGCGGATGCGATGCGTCTTGCCGATGTGCGTGCAATGCGTGTCGGTCGGCGACGAGCCAGTGACCGCCCCGCTGCCTTTTGTGAAGTCGAGCGAATTCGGTTGCTCATAGAAACCGAAGATCGTTTGCAGTCGCTTCCAGACCGGATCGCGGTCTTGGTCCCAGTGAAATTCGTGAGCGTAGATCAACTTTCGTGGCACGATGCCGCCGACGATCACCCACGGCAGAAAACCTTGCCCGGCCGAGTCTCGCAGATTGCGTGTCGATTCCCAACTGCCACCACCGGCGTAGTTGAACCAAGTCTCGGCGTCGTCAGGGAGCGGGTATTTCGATTCGGGTTGAGGCCCGCCGAAGTTGAACGGGACGACCGCCGCGAAGCGTTCATCGAGTGCGCCGGTCACGGCGACGGGATCACCTCCACCGGCGACCGCTCCAAGCAGAATCAAACGCGTCGGATCAACTCCCGGCCGAGCCAGCAGCACATCGGCTCCGCGCATCATGTCCCAAGCCATCCAACCGACGAGGCTCTCGCCGACGAGACTGAGTTGGATCGCGCTGTCGTAGCGGAAGGAGTAGTCGGCGTGTCCGACTCGGTACGGCTTGTCGAAGTCGGCCGCGGTTGCGAACGGATGCTGCCGTCGTTCGCCGTGACCAACTTGATCCATCACGAGCACAACGCAGCCGGCGCGAGCCCAGGTCATCCCCATGTCTTGCAACTCGCTGTGTTCCTTCGGCGTGTGATGCGCGTGACAGATCAGGATTCCCGGCTTCGACTCGCGGGGGAGGGCAGGGCGGTACAGATTCGCCGTCACCCACCAGCCGGGGCGACTTTCGTAAAGGATGTTCTCGATGACGAAGCCGTCGCCGTCGAAGGTCGCGGTGATTCTGGTGGGGACGGATGTTGGCGGCTTTGGCCATGTGCCGAGCGACTGCTTCAAGGCCGCGAGCTTCACTTGTCGGAAAGTTTCCCA
>JAYVQJ010000629.1:0-6589 GCA_043777235.1 Planctomycetia bacterium | reverse complement strand
GATCGAGATGCAGCGTGTGGCCGGTGCGGTACGAGATGTTCGCGAGATGACACAACAGCGTGCTCGCCTGGCCGATCGCGATCTCCGAGTTCGGCGTCTTGCCGGTGCGGATCGCGTCCAGGAAATTGCCCATGTGAATCACGTCGCCGTTGCCGACGTCGTTGGATTTCTTCTCGACCTCTTTGCCTTGTAGATCAAGGATTCGCATTCCGGGTTCCAGTTGCAGGGTTCCCTCACTGCCGTAGAACGTGACGAAGTACAGATTCTCGCCGCGTCGAGGCTGACAACTGCTGACATCCCACGAGATCGCTTTGTCGCCGAAGTGGAACATGGCGACCCCGGTGTCCGGCGTCTCTTGATCGTCGTCATGTGCGTACCGTCCGCCGACGAAGGAGACGGTCGAGGGGCAATCGACTCCCAAGCCCCAGCGCGCGACATCCAGGCCGTGAATGCCGTTGTTGGCCATCTCGCCGCCGCCCCAGTGCCAATGCCAATGCCAGTTGTACGGGATCAAGTTCGACTTGTACGGCCGGTCGGGAGCCGGTCCTTGCCACAGGTCGTAATCCAGATGCGGCGGCGGAGCCTGCACGATTCCTTTGCCGATCGACGGACGCAGGCCGTTGTAAACGCAGCGAGCCATCATCACTTTGCCGATCACACCATCTTTCAGTTTTTGAATCGCCTCTTGCACGACCGGCCAACTGCGTCGCTGGTTGCCCATCTGGACGACTCGTTGATGTTTGCGAGCCGCCGCGACGATCATCTCACTCTCGGCCGCGTTGTGGCTGCCGGGTTTTTCGACATAAACGTGCTTCCCCGCCGCACAGGCCAGGATCGCTGCCGGAGCGTGCCAGTGATTGCAGGTCGCGATGAAGACCGCATCGAGCGTCGGATCTTCCAGCATCTTGCGGAAGTCGTGAACTCCCTGCGGAGTTTTTCCGACTTTGTCGGTGACGATCTTCTGTCCGCGTTCCAGTCGGTTGGCATCGACCTCGCACAGATGTGTGATCTCGACATTCTTGGTCGTAGCCATTTCGAGAAGCGCGCCGACGTGTCCGAGCCCGCGGCTCAACCCCATCACACCGACGTTGAGCTTGCGAGTCTCCGCATCATCGGCCGAGAGTTTCGTGATCCCCGACGCCCACAATCCCGCGCCGAGTGCGGCACTCGCCTGCAAGAAGTCACGACGGTCGAACGACGAAGTCAGCGGTCTCGGCGAGCTGGTCATGGCAGGAGACTCCTCAAGGCGGGATGCGAACAACGCGCCTCACGTCAAAGCGCGAGGCGAACAAGCTATCGCAAGCGACGAAGCCTCGCGAGCGTCACGATTCGAGCTTCTCGACATCCGCCAAGTCTTGCAGCCGACCGACCGCACGCTTGTTGAGTTTGAGATGTTCCAAGTCAATGAAGTTCGCAGACACGCCGCCAATGTCGATGATCACTCTCTGCTTGAAGCAGGTGGCGAAATCGACGCCAGCCAACGAAGTGAGGAGGTCGATTTGATTTGGCGGAATCCCCATCCGCAGCATCTGGTCCGGCTTCTCAAAGTCGGACGCCTTCACACCCAGCGACTCGAATCCGAACGCAACAAACGCTCGCACGACGCGCTTCGCATTGGCTGGCGTGCAGTCGATCCAGACATCGAGGTCTTTCGTGTAGCGCGGATGACCGTGCATGGCCACCGCGTATCCGCCGACGACCAAGTACCGGACGCGGCTAACGTTTAACGACTCGATAAACTCTTTGAAGTCTTGGCTCAGCTCCATGTTTCCATCCGTGATATTCGCGGCGGATTTCTTCCAAGGCCGCCAAGCGAGCTTGAGGCGTTTGCGTTCGCCAATACGCAGTGTCGCTCGGTGCTTCGCCGATCTGGCTGATGGTGATGACTGGCTGAATCTTTCGAGAGCGATTCATAACATCCTCACTGCACGCAGGCTTCGGAATCATCGACAACAACTCGGCTGCCCGTCTTTGCGAAGGCACTGCGAAGGTACGCCAACGCAATCGGTTTGTCAGCGTCACCGACACGATTCCGCGTGGCCGAAGTGATCGTACCGACGGCTTTGCCATCGGGAACTGGCCTGTCGAAGACGGATGTGCCCGCGACCGGTGGCGAACCGGATGAGATTTCGAGCCGACACAATTGTCGATTCACATGCCCCATCGCGTCGATGCGAGCGATCGGCTCTTGGCCGAGATAGCAGCCCTTCGTGAACGAGATCGCCAGCGGTGTGCGGCCGACTTCTTGAGCGAGGTTCTCTTCGGTGATGTCGATGCCGTAGAGCGGAAACCCGGCGGCGATGCGCAGCCAGTCGAACAGCTCGGCATCACCGACCGTTGCGCCCGCTTGCGTCAGTGCCTGCTGAACGGCGTCCCGTTGAGCGACCGGGATCGACAGCAGCCACGTCGGCGCGTTGAACCAATCGACTCGGCGCGCCGAGCGAATCGGGAAAACATCGTTGCCATGTGTGAGATGCTCATTGCGAGCCAGCTTCGCGACGGGCAAGCCAAGTCGTTCGAGCAACGCAGTTGATTGTTCGCCGACGAGCAGCAGCTCAGCGAACTCGGCCGACTGATCCGCGAAGCGCACGTCTTCCGTGATGAGGTACTTGTCGAAGTGAGCCAGCAGCGGCGCGGCGCAACCTGCAACCGATTCGAGCCACAGGGAATCCCGCTCGGCAAAGACGAAGATGTGGCCGAGGACTTTGCCGTTGACGTTCGTGACGAACGCCTCGCACCCCTGCCCTGGTTGCAGCTTCTTGATGTCGTTCGTGCAGAAGCTGTGCAGAAACTTGACGCGATCGCGACCGGTGACTTCGATTTGCGTGCGATCGGAGATAACGAAGAGGAATTGGTCGTTGGTTATTGGTCGTTGGTCATTGGTCATTGTTTGAAGGCTCTCGTCTCTCATCTCGGCTTGGGCCGGAATTTGATGTCGTCGATGTCTAAGCGGCCGGTCGCTCCGTTGAGGCCGATGCGGATGATGGCTTCACGAGCTTCTTTCGGAACGGTGATCGTGCCGCCGACGAGATCCCAATCGGTCTCGCGGACCCACGGGCCGACGACCTGGGTTTCGATGTCTTTGCGCAGATGATCGTAGAAGTGGACGGCGAGCATCGGCTTTTGGAAAGGCTCGCTGCCGACGCGGATGTCTTTGACTCGGACTTGCGCGCTGATCGCGATGGCTCCGATCTTGCGGCCGTCGATCGCCATGCCTTGTAGAGCTTGCGCGAGCCGGCCGGGGTCGCTGTTTTCCATCCGCAGGAAGGCTTTGCCGTCGGGCGGGCTGTCGGTCATCAGCTCGGTCAGCCGTTGGTAGTGCCAACTGTCCGGGTAGCCGTCTTTGTTCTCGTCGATCTCGAAGCTGGCATTGAGCAGCCGCGGATGTAGCGGATCGGGCAGCGCTTGCCGTTGCTCTTCCGACTTGCCGGTCATCGGTACGAACAACGTCGGAATGAGTCGCGTCTGAACGAGCTTGCCGTCTTTCTTCTCGAACAGATGGAACGCTTGCTGGTAACGCTCGCCGAGCGGGATGAGCAACTTGCCGCCGTCTCGGAGTTGGTCAATCAGCGGTTGCGGGACATTCTCCGGCGAGCAGGTGACGATGATCTTGTCGAACGGAGCATGTTCGGCCCAACCGAGAAACCCGTCGCCGATTTTGCAGAAGACGTTGCTGTATTCGAGCTTCTTCAGCTTTCGCGCCGCTTCCTTGCCGAGCGGCTCGACGATCTCGATCGTGTAGACCTCTTTCACCAACCCGCTGAGGATCGCCGCCTGATAGCCGCTGCCGGTGCCGATTTCCAAAACGACATCGGTCTCTTTCGGCTCGATGGTCTCGGTCATGTACGCAACGACGAACGGCGGCGAGATCGTCTGTTGATTGCCGATCGGCAGCGCCGCGTCGTGATACGCATCCTTCTGCTGGCCCGGCTTCACGAACTCATGTCGCGGCACGGTGCGCATCGCATCGAGCACGCGCGGGTCTTTGACCCCTTCCCGCTCGATGCACTCCTTGACCATGCGATACCGCGCGTCGCGGAACTTGTCCGAGGATTGGCCGAAGGCAGCCAAAGGTGTGAGCAGCAATAGAGCTAAAGTGCTCCAAGCTAATCGTTCCATCGGGTGATCTCCGGTAAATCGAACACACATTATTCAGTCAGCCAAAGACGCGCTACTCGCGATACCACGATGGCGTCTTCCAATCGTTCATGAGTTGCGAAAACCTTTGTTCGTCCATTTCCTCGGTGAGGTGGAACATCGCGACCGTCTCGACGAAAGGAAAGGCGAATTTCATACTCGCGGCAGTCAAAAACGAGGTCGCATTGTTCATCGCTCGAATCAAGACAACGAAATTGCGCACCGATCAAGGAATTCAAAGGCACCAACTGCGATGGTTCAAACTGAGTGCGTTCATCGGGAAACATCAAATCTTGGATTAGCTTGCCATCCAACGTAACCCAGCCCGCCGCTGCCCACAGTCGATAGACAATCCAACCGCTCGCAAATCGAAGCCCAAAGAATCCGAGCCCGCCCATGCCATAAGAACCGAGACAACATTCAATTCTGGAGACGCGCTGCCCAACGAATTCAGATTCACGATCACGCAGAATTTGGGGAACCCGGGCGAACTGCCAAATCCCAATCAAAGTGAACAACAACGCCAAGAGGGGGTTCAAGCCACCTGGGCCTCGCAAACCAAGGAGGATTGGTTTCCAGCCGAAGCGACATCGCCAGACCGACGCGAAACACGGCGCAAACTCTTCTTCTTGGCAGGCAATGATGGCGTGATCCATGCGATGCCACTCCGTGCTTTAACGGGAAGCTACGTGAAGTCGGTCGGGTTGCCGAACAAGCCGCCGCGGCGCGGTTCTTCTCGCTCGCGGCCTCCTTTGAGCGGTGTCTTGCGTTTCGGTGGCGGAGCAGCGGGCGCGACAGCTTCTTCCGGCGGCGGTGCGGCGGGTTCCGGTTTCGCTCGGAGGGCTTTCAGCGAGAGGCTGATGCGGTGCTTGACCGGATCGACGCTCTGCACTTGCACCTCCAGCGATTGACCGGTGGTGACCACGTCGCTGACGCGGATGACTCGTTTGTGGTCGAGTTCGCTGATGTGGACCATGCCTTCGATGCCCGGTTCCAGTTGCACGAAGGCTCCGAAGTCGGTCGTGCGAGTGACCGTGCCGCTGACGGTTTGGCCTTGGAAGTAATTGGACGCGGCCAAGTCCCACGGGCTTTGGCTGGTTTGCTTGACGCTCAGGCCGATCTTCTTTTTGTCGTCGCTGATCGAGATGACTTTGACCTTCACCGCCTGACCTTCGGCAAGCACTTCGCTGGGATGCTTGATGTGCTGCCAGCTCATCTGGCCGATGTGAATGAAGCCATCAAGGCCGCCGAGATCGACGAACGCTCCGTAATCCTTGACTGTCGTCACGGTGCCGTCGAGTGTCTGGCCAACTTCCAGCGTGCTGAGAATTTGCTCTTCCGCTTGAGCACGCTCTTCGAGCAGCAAGGCTCGGCGACTGACGATCAGATTTTTCTTCGACTTATTCGCTTCGAGAATTTTCACCGTCATCTTCTGACCGACGAACTGCTCAAGGTTCTCGACAAAGTGCAGAGCAACCTGCCCCGACGGCATGAACCCGCGCAGCGAACTGACGGTGACTTCGAGTCCCCCTTTGTTCGTCTTCGTGATCATGCAATCGACGACGAGACCGGCTTGCACCGCGTCCCAATTTCCTTGCACCTTCTGCCGGCCGCTGGGGATGTTGACGTGAATCAGTCCCTCTTCCGGGCTGACTTTCTGGACGATGACGTCGATCACGGTGCCGACGGCCGGGATTTCTTTCCCCTCGTACTGCTTGAGCGGCAGGATTCCCTGCGAGCGAAAGCCGAGATCGAGAAACATGTCCTCGCCGTGGATGAGCGCGACTTTGCCTTTCAGCCGCTTCCCTTGATGCAACGAATCTTCGGTCGGTGTGTCCGTGGCCGGAGTCGTCACCGTGGCGACGGCCGCCTCGACGTCCGGAGTTGCGCCACCCATCGCGGCGTTGATCTCCGCTTCGAGCGCGGCGTCGAGTTCTTGTTCGACCGGCATCTCGACCGAGCTTTGTTGGCGAGGGATCGGCAGATCGCGCATCGGCCGAGCTTCGCGTTCCGCTTCCGCGTCGATGTCTCGCGTTCGTTCACGCTCTTGTTCCAACTTCGCCGGATCAATCGAGCCGACCGCTTTGAATTCTCCGCCACCGGTCGGGTTAAGCGTGACTCGGCGCGGCGCATCGTCGCTGGCCGGATTGGCAATGGTGGGATTGGTCTCCGCGAGAGAGTTCAAAGTCACGGCGGGATCAACGGGGGCGAGGGCGGGATCGGCAGACATTCGCGGGACATCCTGAAACACAACCAATGACAGGTTCGCAACCAGAGGCGAACGGTTCGAGGCCACTTGGCTGACGCGGTCGAACTGGCGGGAGAGCATATCGGCGCGGGATTCAATCGCAATGCTCCCAACGGCAGCGAAATTCACACAATGACGACTAGCAATTGTTCGGCGGCAGCGTGCCCCATCGCGACGGGCCGCTCGCCACATCGCAGCAACACG
>JAYVQJ010000628.1:0-1722 GCA_043777235.1 Planctomycetia bacterium | reverse complement strand
CGATGGACTCTCGAACCGGACGCTAGCGCGTGCCGGCTGATCGATCCAACCCAAAAATCAGGCTGTGACACAGCGCTAGCGTCCGGTTTTCAAGCCTGCCAAAAACCGGACGCCAGCGCGTTCCGGCGGATTTCGACATCCACTTGGCGGAACGAGCGGAAGCCGGTGATTGAGAGTTGCGTTAGCGCGGTATTTCTCCAAAAGTAACGTCGATCCGCGTGGCAGATGATCTTGCTTGCCCAACTTTGTCAGATCGCAAGGGGACTGTGATGAGGCGATTCCGGTGCTCGGTTGCCGTTTGGGGTATTTGCATGATGACGAACGTTGTTGATGCGGAGACGATCTCGCTGAAGTTTCAGTCACAAAGCGCAGTGCGGGACGAAGCGACGAAAAGTGAACGCCGTGTGCTCGAACACGTCGAGCGGACGTGGAAGCTCGAACAGACCGCAGTCATCGTTTGCGATGTGTGGGACGCTCATCACTGCCTGAATGCCGTGCGACGGTTGGACGAGTTTGCTCCGAGGATGAATGACGTCTTGAAGGAGGCTCGGAAGCGCGGGGCGACGATCATTCATTCGCCGAGCGATTGCATGGCGGCCTACGAAAACCATCCGGCTCGGCAGCGAGCGATGAATGCTCCGGCCGCGAAGAATAAACCGAAGGATGTCGAACATTGGTGCTCGCGGATTCCGAGTGAAGAGCAGGCGGTTTACCCGATCGACCAATCAGACGGCGGCGAGGACGACGATCCGGTCGAGCACGCCGAGTGGGCGGCGAAGCTCAAGGCGATGGGACGCAATCCGGGAATGCCGTGGACGAAGCAGTCGAAGTTGATCGAGATTGACACCGACCGCGACTTCATCTCTGACCGAGGGGACGAAGTTTGGAACGTGCTCGAAGCACGCGGAATCAAGAATGTGATCCTGGTCGGAGTGCATCTCAACATGTGTGTGCTCGGCCGACCGTTCGGGTTGCGGCAGATGGTTCGCAACGGAAAGAGCGTCGCTTTGATGCGCGACATGACCGACTGCATGTACAACCCGAAACGTTGGCCGCAAGTCGATCACTTCGCCGGCAACGACTTGGTGATCAGGCACGTCGAGCGGTTCGTCTGCCCGACGATCACCAGCGACCAGTTGCTCGGCGGCGAGCCATTTCGATCGAAGTACGATCAGCGAATGGCGTCAGACAGTCCGGTGCCAGTGAGACAGCCGACTGGAGATTGGTCGCCGATTTCTGTGCCGAGTCCCTGGGCTCAGACGTCTGCGGGCTTTGGTGAGTTCTCCGGTTCGGTCTGGTATCGCTGTGTGGTGCGACTGCCGAAGCGTTTCGTGTCGCAAGGAGTTGTGAAGCTGTCGCTCCATGATTGCGAAGCCGTCGAGGCATGGCTCAACGGCGAGACCATCGAGCCACCGTATGAGCTCCCAGCGAAGTCGATCGTGCCGGACGATTACAACCTGCTGGTCCTCAAAGTCCGACACCGCAGCGGGCCAATTGGGCTCACAAAGGCACCGGTTCTTCTTAGCGGATCAGAGCAACTCGAACTCAAAGGCCGCTGGCAATTCCGACTTGGCGATGACAAGTCTTGGTCGAACATCCCGCTCCCCGCGAAGTTCGGCGGTTCGACCGACATGCTCTTCGAGCCGAAGTAGCCACTTATTCTCCACGCGGGCAAGAATGCGGCTTTGCCCAATCAGCCGGAACGCGCTAGCGTCCGGTTCG
>JAYVQJ010000627.1:0-1723 GCA_043777235.1 Planctomycetia bacterium | reverse complement strand
GCACGCGCTAGCGTCCGGTTCGAGAGTCCATTGAACTTCCGAACCGGACGCTAGCGCGTACCGGCTCATAAAACTTGACACACCGTGTTTGAATTCCGTGGCTTAAGGAATCTAGCCAGCCGTGACGAAGAATCCGAGTAACGTTCATCTTGCAGAGCGAGGTGGCTACAGTGCCGCACGTTCCGCACTCGCCGAGTTATGAAAGGATCTCACATGCGTCGGAAGTTCATTGGGTTTTGTTTCGCTCTCGTGTTCGCGGTCGTCACTCTCTTGCGAGCCGAAGTCGCTCCCGAAGTAAAGCTTCGGCTGACCGAAGACCTCAAATATCTCGCCTCGGATGAGCTTGAAGGACGCGGCATCGAGACCAAAGGGATCAACCTCGCGGCGGATTATGTGGCGAAGGCGTTCAAGGACGCGGGGCTGAACGTCACGACGGCGGGGGGCGATCCGTTTCAAGAATTCACGATGACGACCGGCGCGAAGCTTGGTCCAACGAACACGCTCAAGCTGGTCGGGCCGGAAGGGAAGACGATCGAACTGGCGATCGACAAGGATTTTCAAGTTTGTTCGTTCGGTGCGAGCGGGACGTTCTCGGCGGAGTTGGTCTTCGGCGGTTACGGGATCGACTCGAAGGACGACAAGTATCAAGACCTCGAAGGGATCGACGTCAAAGGGAAAGTCGTGATAGTGATCCGCAAGACCCCTCGGCAAGCGGATGCTCACGGGCCGTTTGCATCGGGACACGGCGGGCAATCGCGGCACGCGGACTTGCGAGGCAAGATCAGCAACGCCTTCGGCAAGGGAGCTGCCGCGATTCTGTTCGTGAATGATGTCTATTCCGGCAAGAAGGAAATCGAACAAGCCAAGCAGCGAGCGAAGGAGGCCGGCGATCCGGTCGTCGATGCCGCCGCCGCGCTGCTCGCAGCCGACGTGAATAACGCGGACGCTGTGAAAGCCGCTCGCGAGAAATTGGATGAAGCAGTCAAGAAGGCGCAGCAATCGCGTGAGGCTGCGACAAAAGTCGAGACTGACGTGCTGATGAAATTCGGTTACGCCGGGTTCAACCAGAACGCCGCCGGGCCGATCTTTCATGTCTCGCAAGCAGCGATCGACCAGGCGTTGCAGGGGGCCATCAAGAAAACGCAGGCCGCTCTCGAAGGGGAGATCGACAGCGATCTCAAGCCGCGCAGCGTTGTGCTGCCCGATTGGAAGGTCGAAGGGCAGGCGTCGGTCGAGCTGATCAAGACCGAAGTGAAGAACGTCATCGGCGTGATCGAAGGGCAGGGAGATCTCGCCGAGGAAACGGTCGTCGTCGGTGCTCACTACGATCACGTCGGCTACGGCGGACAGAACTCATTAGCTCCCGGAGTGAAAGACGTTCACAACGGAGCCGATGACAACGGATCGGGGACGGTGTCGCTGATCGAGTTGGCTCGGCGATTTGGTGCGAGGAAGGAACCGCTCAAGCGGCGGCTGGTCTTCCTCGCGTTCACGGCGGAGGAGACGGGACTGAAAGGCTCCGAGCATTACTGCAAAGAGCCGCTGTATCCGCTCGACAAGACGATCGCGATGATCAACATGGACATGGTCGGCCGGTTGAAAGACGAAAAGTTGATCGTCTACGGCACCGGCACATCGCCGCATTGGAAAGCGGAGCTCGACCGACTAAACGCGGCCTCAAAGTTTGAGCTGGTCATGAAACCGGAAGGCTTCGGCCCCAGCG
>JAYVQJ010000626.1:0-6620 GCA_043777235.1 Planctomycetia bacterium | reverse complement strand
CAATTCCAGAAAGAATTGGCTGCCCAACGATGACGGCACCATTCGTAGCATCGCCGACTCTGTGAAATTGGTGACTCAACCGAGTTCACCGCTGGAATCCGATGACACGTCATCGGTGCCGTCCAGAGCAATACGACGTGGACTCCGTCACAAAGCGAGTTCGTTTGCTTGTGGCCAATCGGTTCAAGGAATCCGATGACCTGAATCTTGTGGCGGATTTGTGGCGTTGATCGTCACGAACGTCCTGGAGTTTCTTCAGAGTTTTTGGTGAATCGCAATCTCAAATCATTATAATCCCGCGAGTTTCCACGATTTGGAATTCCAGACCTGCCTTCGGTCAGAGAATCCCCCCCTCTCCGCTGAATCAATTCGCAGAGCGCCGCAACAGACTGGTTAGCAGTTTGTCGCGGCGTTTGTGTTGCTGCCGAGAAATCTCCTGTGGTGCAAATTCAGTGAACGGGAGAAGGCGGAATGGCTGTTCATCGGCAGCATCGACAGTGCATCCGTCGGCGCATTGGACGAGTGCCACTCGATCTGCATCACATTGCATGGTGGGCTCAAGATTTGTCGGCCGCGGCCTTCGTCAGCTTCTTGCGACAACGACTCGTATCTACGTGGCCATCGACGCGAACGTGAAGACTCGGTCGACGCCCAGGCCTTTCGCATACCCGATCAGCCGTTGTCAGAAAGCGTACTTTCCCTGCGACGGCTGAGCCTCGCCGATGAACAGCACGATGTCGTGCTTCCGGTCATCGAGATCGCTGGCGACAAAGAACCGATTGCGAGGCATTCGCCCCAGCCGAATCCATCCGCCGGAAATTTCAATGTGCTCAGCATCAAACAAGCCGCGTGGAGAAAACTCTGCAATCGCGTGCATGCCCAGCTTGGCCATCAGGTAATACCCCAACCACGTTACTCACCGAACTACGACCAGGCGGAGGTTGGTCGCAATATCCAAGAGTGTTGGCATCGCAGTTGCCCGTCTCCGGTCGCTGAAGTGGTGAGCGGCCTGTCGCACCGGTTGTGACCGTCGTTGGTAGCACGCGAGCCGCGTACTCTACGATTGAATGGCCGAGGTTCCGCATGACCACTGATTCGACAACTCCGCTGACAGAACTGATCGCCGCGCTCTCGCGACCGACGGCGTACCCGTGGGATGTCGGGCAGGTCGAGGTTTGTCAGACGCACATCTCGGTGGTCTTCTTGGCGGGGCCGTGGGTCATCAAGGTGAAGAAGCCGGTGCGGCTACCGTTTCTCGATTTCAGCACTCTGGAACGCCGGCAGTTCTTTTGCGATGAAGAGGTGCGGCTGAATCAACGGTTGGCTCCGGGCGTCTATCGCGGTGTCGTGTCGATCACGCAAAGTTCAACGGGGCTCCGCATCCAAGGGGATAGGCCTATCGTCGAATGGGCCGTCCAAATGGAGCGGCTGCCGGATCGGGTGACGTTCGACTCGCGATTGCAGCGCGACACATTGATGACCGAGCACGTTCAACGGCTCGCCCGCCGGGTGAGCGAGTTTCATCAGAGTGCTCGGCACGACCTGTTCACGACGACTTTCGGCCGCTTTGATGTCGTCGCGGCGGCCGTTTGCGCGAACTTGGAATTCGCTGGCACTCAGGTGGGCTTCACGCTCAAGGGGTGTTGCGAAGTGTGAGTGCAAATCAACGGGAGACCTGAGTCATGAGAAATGCCATCCTGTTCTTCACGGCGGCGATTGTTAGCAGTCTGATCGCCGGCTGTATCGTGAGCGACGAACTGACCACGATCACGATTCAGCCGGACGGGTCCGCGGACTGGATTAGGTTTCAATCCAACATCCGCTCGACGGAGCCAGGTGCCAAAGGAGCGCAGGAACTGAAGAAGTTCGTTGATGAGTTTGATGTGCGCAGCAACTCCGATTTCACACGCATCATCGAGGCGGGGGGAGAGGTGATCGAATCCCGTTGGGTGCGGCGTGAGGAGCCGTCTGCGAACTTGATCAAGGCGAGATTTCCGACGGCTGCGGCGCTTGAGAAGTTTGGCACGATCAAGAACGACAAAGGCGAGGTGATCGCTCCGGTTCGCTTCACGCAGAACGGTAACCGGCGAAAAATCTCGCTCGTCATTCCCGTGCCGCGTGATGAGCAGCCTGAAATAACGACTCCGCCGTCACCCAAGGAACTGCGCGAACAACAGGCCAACGGCATCTCCGAGACCCGCATCGTCGTCGCGGCCGGCCGGATCGTCGCCTCGCAAGGCTTTGTCGTGGCAGCCGACAAACGGTCGTGTCTGCTGGACGTCAATCAGATCGCTGAGCGACTTCGCAGCCGCCCCGAACAAGTGGAGCTGTTCATCGAGTGGGAGCTTGGTGACAAATCATCAAAGGGAACATCTCATGGACATCAACGAACTGAACTCTGTGGCCAAGGCCATCGTCTCAAAGCAGAAGGGCGTGCTGGCGGCCGACGAAAGCAGCCCGACGATCAAGAAACGTTTCGCTTCGATCCATGTTGAGTCCACGGAAGAGAACCGTCGACGATATCGCGAACTCCTTTTCACGGCCGACGGCATCGAACGCTTCGTCGGCGGTGTGATTCTCTTTGACGAAACGCTGCGTCAGAGCACACGTGACGGCGTTCCGTTCGCCAAGTTGCTTTCGATTCGCGGAATCGTTCCCGGAATCAAAGTGGATCAAGGAACGCCGCCGCTGGCGCTCTGCCCCGGCGACAAAGTCACCGAGGGCTTGGACGGCTTGCGAGAACGTCTGGCCGAATACAAACAGCTCGGAGCCAGGTTCGCGAAGTGGCGGGCTGTGATCGAAATCGACGAGCACAATCTTCCGTCAACGTTCGGCAACCAGCCATCAAGGCTCACCAAGCGGCCGACGAAACAATCAACAAGCTCATCAAGGCCATTCAAGAACGAGCGACCAAGATCGGCGGCGGAAATCAGACGGCATGAGGCGCTCGCGTGCATCCAATTTTCAAACAAACGAGCCTGAGTTTGGAGTGCGACGATTCATCGTCGCTTTTCTTGTCTTCGTTGCGTGAGTCGGTCACTCACAAATCGTTTGCGTGACCAAAGAAACCAGGGTAAGAAAAGCGGAAATGAATTTCCGCACTCTAAAGTGTGACCCCTGATGCTCATTGGGTTCCACGACGACTTTCGCTATTTCGCAGACCCGACTTGAAGGCACTTCAGTGTCCGCGAATCGCGGACGAAGAGATGTCCGCCCGAGAGCGCCGGGAGGGCGCGAGTCGTCGTCCGGAAGACTTGGGCTCGCGCGAGTTCCAGATAGCGCTTGGAATCGGGACGCCACAGAATGAGTTCACCGTCCGTCGTTTGCATCAGCATCTTGTCATCGGCGGCGATCATCGTGCCGTAGCCAAAGTTTGACTTCGACCACAGGATTTTCTGAGCTCGCGGATCGAGACAACGCAGTTCTGAGCCTTCGACTCGTTCCTGGCCGTGGATGCCGTAGACCAATCCCTTGTGAACCAGCGGCGTCATGTAGTGACTGGAAATTAAGTCGTCGTTGTTCCATTTTTCGTCGGCGGCTGTCGCGCCGATCTTGGCGAATGTCGCTCCGACTCCGTAATGGGCCGAGACCAGCAAGTTCCCATCAAGCACGACTGGCGAAGCTCCGTTGACGGTCGGTCCACGTTTGCCGAACGGAAATTCAAACCGCACTTTGCCGTTGTCGGGATCGAGCGACACGGTTTTCAAACGCGTCACGAAGAACGCGTGCTTCGTTCCATCGACGGTTGCAAGGATCGGCGACGAATAACTGGCATCTTCCGTCGTCGCCTTCCAAAGGTCTTTCCCGGTCGCGACATCGAACGCAACGATTCCCGCGCCGCTGCGACCACCACCAACATTGACCAACAGCTTGTCACCGACGAGCAGCGGAGTACTCCCCGCTCCGAAGTAGCCTTCTTGAGCTTTGAATTCCGTATGTGTGTCGCGCTTCCAAATCCGTTCGCCCGATTTCAAATCGAGACATCGCAGCGTTCCCTGCACACCGAAGACGAAGACTCGCTCGCCGACAATCACCGGCACGCAGCGCGGACCTTTGTCGTCAGAGAAGCTGCTCGAATAACTGGTCGGGCTGCCGGCTTTCCATTTGGACCTGCCGGTTTTTGCATCGAGCGCCTCCGCAACTTCGTCGTCACCGACGCGATGAAACAAGACGAGCGTGTTGCCAGCGACGGCAACGCCAGCGAAGCCATTGCCAACCTCGTGTTGCCAAACAACAGGCGGCCCGTCCTTTGGCCAAGACTCGGCGAGCTTCTCATCGGCGGCGGCTTGGCCATCACGATTCGGGCCAAGAATCTGCGGCCAGTCACCGGCGAACAGTGCGCTCACAGAAAAGACGACGCCTAACAGCACACCTAAAAAACGAACGCTCACGAGGAAGACCTCCTGTCACTGGGCGGATTTCAAAAGCTTGATGAACTCTTTCACGAACGGCGTATTGTCCATCCAAACGCGAGCCGTCACGAAGTTGCCATCGACGACCACTTGCTGGTTGACGTAGTTGCCGCCGACTTGAGTGATGTCGAGCGCACACTTCGCGACGGTCGTTGCCGTGCGGCCTCGCAAGCAGTCGGCCGCCGCGGCGATCTCAATCCCATGACAGACCGACGCGACCGGCTTGTTCTTCTCAAAGAAATGCCGAGTGATCCGCAACAGATCTTGATCGTAGCGCAGATACTCTGGTGCTCGGCCGCCGGACAGAAACAACCCCGCATACTCATCGGGATTCACGTCGCGGAACGCGATGTCCGCCTGCAAGTGATAGCCAGCGGTCTCTTGCGTGATGTCCCACGTCGAGCCGGGCGGAATTTCATGCAGCACCATGTGGTAGAGCTTCTTCTCCGGTCCCGCGACAACGACCTCGAAGCCATCTTCGGGCAGACGAAAGAAGGGATACATCGTGTCGAGGACTTCGGTCGCGTCCCCGATCACCAACAAGACTTTGGGCATGAATGATTTCTCCTGATGATGTCGTCACCAAAACCGACCCGGCGAAGCATATCAGCGACACCGGAACTTGGGAGTTCCACCGAACTCAAGATCGCGATCGGAGAGTTTTCGCCGCGCTGAATGGATTGCTTTCGCCGGTTCAAGATTAAGGCGAATCTCAGTCATGGAATGACTGAGCTACGTAGGCGAGTCATTCCATGACTCGCATTCCGGTTGTGGAACAAGATTCCAAAGCCATCGTTCCTTCCTTCCAGGCGTCGTAACGATCTCGTTGACCGGAATCCCCAAACTCGTTCGGCGTGCCGGATGACTGGCGTTTTGCGGCGTTTCGCGATATCTATCCCTCCCCGTTTTTGACAACAACCACCGAAATTTGGCTCGAAGGATATTCAGGCATGGCGACGAAGGCTGAAGAACTGGCAAACAAGGCTTGTGTGAAACTCGCGCTGGCCAAGAAGTACGAAAATTTGTGCCGCATTTCCGGCAGCAAGCCGGCACGCGGGAAATTCATCCGCCGCTCGAACCAACTCCGCCGCCAAGCGGTCGAGTTTCAACGAGCGGCCGACGCCGCGAAGGCATAACTCGGAGTCCCGATTTCCAACCGTGTTTCATTGGTTGAATCCAGACAGGGGACTCCCGCTTGGGCGATTAGCTCAGTTGGTAGAGCGCCATGTTTACACCGTGGATGTCGCGGGTTCGAGCCCCTCATCGCCCATCTTCAACACGAGAACCCTCGGACTTCCGAGGGTTCTTGCATTTGTTAGCCCAACTGGCGCGCTTGACGGCGGTATTCGGCGGCGAGCAGGTCTTCCAGAAATCGAGTTCGGTCGTTTTCTGCTGGCGGATAGAGGCTCAGTCGCAGAACGAGGCTGTTCACAATTTGTTCGAGCAAGTCATCGCGGCGTCGAGCCGGTATTTCGTTCCAACGTTCGAGCAGTCGCTCGACGGCTTCCACGTCTTGGGGCCGGATCTTTTTGAGTTGTCCGACGTCGAAACGAAACGTTGCGTCCGCGGCCTTACGTTCCAAGAGGCGGCTGCGCACGCCGGTCAACTTGGGAACTTCCTGCTCGATGACGATCGTCCCGGCCACCATGTCACCGAGCCGTTGGCTCTTCGCGGACAGCAGCGGCACGATCCATAGCAAAGGGAGATGGTCGACGACTCGGAAGATGTTTCGAACCAGAATGCTGACGGCGTCGAGCGAGAAGCCGTCGACCTTCACCACGCGGATTTTCGACGCGCGCTTGCCGATCGTTTGACCGCGCAGGCACAGTTCGGACAGGCCGTAGTAAAAGAAACTCCCCAGACCCCAGACCAACAGCCAAATGCCAATCAAGTACAACATCACCATTTCGAGGCGACTTTGGTCACCTTTTTGTAATTCATTTCCGACGTCTTCCAGCGGCTCGACAACATGACGAATCAATGAATCCGACGCGGCTCCGGCCATCACCAACACGATCAGCAGCACGACCAGGAACACAGACAACAGCAGGCTATCGACCAGCCACGCCAAGAATCGTGTCCCCAAGCCCGCCGGCTTGTAGGCAATCTGAATGTTCTCCGGCGTTTCGATGTGGAGTTCGTTGGACATGGTGAGGGCCTAAACGGCTAAACAAGTTCGTAGTTCGTAGGGTGGGTCGAGTCATCGAG
>JAYVQJ010000625.1:0-1736 GCA_043777235.1 Planctomycetia bacterium | reverse complement strand
TGCCGCAAAAACCGGGGCTAGCGCCGCGCGGCTAATTTGTGCGATCCGTATGAGACGTGTCCCTGCGGTCGAGAAATGGCTCAAGACAAGCATCAATCTAGAGAAGCGAATCAACGAACAACTTACTCGCACACTTGTTGAATTCGGCCGCTCAGAGCGTCAGTAACCCAGATTCGGAGCCAGCCAGCGTTCGACATCCGCGACGGTCATTCCCTTTCGCCGAGCGTAGTCTTCGACTTGGTCGCGGGTGAGGCGATCCACGGCGAAGTAGCGAGCGTCGGGGTGCGCGAAGTACAGGCCGCTGACCGACGCGGCTGGGAGCATCGCGAAATTTTCGGTCAGGGTGATGCCGGAGTTTTGCTCGACCTGCAAGAGGTCGAACAGTTTTCGTTTCTCGGTGTGGTCGGGGCAGGACGGATAGCCGAACGCCGGACGGATGCCTCGGTATTTTTCTTCGATCAAGTCATCGGTACTGAGTTGCTCCGAGCGGCCGTAGCCCCATTCGGTGCGGACCTGCTTGTGCAAGCACTCGGCAAACGCTTCGGCCAGTCGGTCGGCGAGAGCCTTGGCCATGTTCGACTGATAATCGTCGTTGTCCTTGTCGAATCTCGCGCAGAGTTCCTCGCAGCCAATCCCGGTCGTGACCGCGAATGCGCCGATGTGGTCTTGCCGCTCTGAATCCGCCGGTGCGATGAAGTCGGCCAGCGAGCGGAAGTCCTTCTGGCCCTGGCGTTCCCACTGCTGGCGGAGCATTGGGAAACGCACGAGTTCGGATTTGAGATTTGATGCGCCCGCCGGCTCGCCTGTTGTCGGGCACGTCAGATTTGAGATTTGAGATTTGTCATCCGCACTCCAAACAGCAACATCGTCGCCCACTGAATTCGCTGGCCAGAAGCCGTACACGCCGCGAGCGGTCAGCCATTTGTTGGCGATGATCTGGTCAAGCAACCGGCGGGCGTCGTCGAACAGCGTCTTCGCTTCGGTGCCGACGGTGGCGTCCTCGAAGATCGTGGGGAACTTGCCTTTCAACTGCCACGTTTGAAAGAACGGGGACCAGTCGATGAACGGGACCAATTCTTCGAGCGGGAAATTGTCGAGCGATCGCGTCCCCAAGAATGACGGCGTGGGAATATCGACCGACTTCCAATCGCAAGTGAAGCGTCGAGCGAGCGCGGTGGCATACGGCACGAGCGCGCGGGCTTGTTTGTCGGCGAAGCTGCGGCGATCGCGATCCTGTTCCAAGCGGACCTTGTCCATGAACGCCGGCTTGCGGTCGGCGTCCAGCAGGCTTTCGACGACCGGGACCGAGATCGACGCATCGTTCACATGCACGACCGGCTGGTTGTAATTCGGAGCGATCTTCACCGCCGTGTGCTTGGCCGATGTGGTCGCGCCGCCGATCAGCAGCGGGACGACGAAGCCTTGCCGTTCCATTTCTTTGGCGACGTGAACCATCTCGTCGAGCGACGGCGTGATCAGGCCGCTCAGTCCGATGATGGTAGCCCCTTCGGCGATCGCGGCTTCCAAAATCCGTTCGCACGAGACCATCACGCCGAGGTCGATGACCTCGAAGTTATTGCACCGCAGCACAACGCCGACGATGTTCTTGCCGATGTCGTGGACGTCGCCCTTGACGGTGGCAATCACGATCTTGCCGCGAGAAGTTGAGAGTTGAGAGTCGAGAGTCGAGAGTGATGCCTCGCTTGTCCCATCCTCTCGTCTCTCATCTCTCGCCT
>JAYVQJ010000624.1:0-1740 GCA_043777235.1 Planctomycetia bacterium | reverse complement strand
GCGCGGAGCGGGAGACCTCGACAGCCGCGATCTGTCGAATGCGCTCGACAATCTCGGAGTGCAGCGAAGCGAAAGCACCGGCCTGAATCATCTCGCTTTCACTGCGGCGACGCTCGGTGAAAACGTTCCGGCCGCGCTGTCGTTGTACGCCGACATCATCCGACGGCCGCAACTTCCCGACGAAGAATTCGAAGGGGCGATCGCCGGTATCGAGCAATCACTGCGAGCGATCGAAGACGAGCCACAGCGCAAGTTGATGATCGAACTGCGTCGCCGCTGTTACGACGCGCCGTGGGGACTGCCAACCGAAGGTAGCCTCGAAGAACTTGCTCGCCTCACGCCGCAATCGGTTCGTTCCCACTACGACCGCTGTCTCCGCCCGAATGGAGCGATCCTGGGGATCGCCGGGCATGTCGATATCCAAGAAATGCTCGACCTGATTGGCGACGCGTTCGGAGACTGGGGCACGAAGCCGGACAGTTCGATGGTCACTGGCCCGCGCGGCGAACGGATCGGACACATCCATCACGACTCGACGCAGACACACATCGGTATCGGTTACGACGCGATCGAGTACGCGCATCCCGATTACTACAAAGCCTGGGCGGCGGTCGGAATCCTCAGTGGCGGAATGAGCGCGCGGCTCTTCACCGAGGTCCGCGAGCGTCGCGGCTTGTGTTACTCGGTCAACGCTTCGCTCAACAGTTTGAAACACGAAGGCCGAGTCATGTGCTATGCCGGCACGACGGTCGAGCGTGCTCAGGAGACGCTGGACGTCACGCTGCACGAACTGCAACGGCTCGGTGATGGCATCGAGTCGCACGAACTCGAACGCTGCAAAGCGCGCGCGAAGAGCTCGCTGATCATGCAGCAGGAATCAACGACCAGCCGCGCCACGTCGATCGCTCGTGATTGGCATTTTTTGAAACGAGTCCAAACGCTCGACGACATCCGCCGCGACATCGATGAACTGACCGTCGCCGGAGTACTGGACTATGTGCATCAACATCCGGCTCGCGACTTCACGGTGCTGACGCTCGGGCCAAATCCGCTGAAGGTTCCAGAGGCATGAAATTCCATCAAACGAAACTCACCAACGGCTTGTCGGTCATCGCGGAATTGAATCCGGCGGTGCATTCGGTCGCGCTGGGATTCTTTGTTCGCACTGGCTCACGTGACGAGACCGCGGCCATCTCTGGCGTCAGTCACTTTCTCGAACACATGGTCTTCAAGGGCAGCCAGAAGTACTCGGCCGACGACGTCAATCGCATCTTTGACGAGGTCGGTGCGAAGTACAACGCGGCGACCGCTGAAGAAGGGACGTTGTTCTACGGAGCGATCCTGCCGGAATACTTGCCCCAAGCGTTTGAACTCTTCGCGAATATCCTGCGCCCCGCGCTGCGTCAAGAAGACTTCGATATGGAGAAGAACGTCATCCTCGAAGAGATCGGGATGTACGACGATCAGCCGAGTTTCACGGCCTACGAGAACTTGATGCAGACGCACTTCGCCGGGCATCCGCTGGGACAAAGCGTTCTCGGCACGAAAGAAAGCATCACTGCGCTGACGTGCGAGCAAATGCGAACTTACCACCGCGACCGCTACTTGGCCGGAAACATCACGATGGCGATCGCCGGTAACACCGATTGGCCGCAAATCCTCGCACTGGCCGAGCAGCATTGCGCGAGCTGGCCGACAGGCATGGCCGGCCGAGAGACTCACGAAGCGAAACCAACCGGC
>JAYVQJ010000623.1:0-6661 GCA_043777235.1 Planctomycetia bacterium | reverse complement strand
CTTCAATGGCCTGAATGCGACCACTAACTTCGCAAACGACTTTTACAATGTGGTTGTTGATGGGACGCCGCTGTTTCGTGAAAACTTCAGTAACGATGGAAGCCCTAACTTTCCTCAGGGCTATATCGCGCCTCCCGGTGTCGCACTGACTCCACCACCACTTCGGGATCTCGGCTTCCCTGCGGCGGGTAACAACCCCAATCTGCCGGACAGCGCATGGAACATGGGACTTGATCCCGTGTTCAACAACATCCCGCACACGGCAAGCACTTTGACGATCGTATTTTTTGCAGACGGAACCGGATTTGAAGGTGGAACTAACGAATCTTGGGGCATTGATAATTTGGAGGTCATCCTGAATGGCGTCCCGATCGTCACAACAACCGTCACCACGATCGTCTCCGACGACACGTTGCAGGGGAGTGCTGGCAACGACACGCTCAATGGGGCCGATGGCAATGATCTGCTCAACGGCGGAGCGGGAGATGACATCCTGAATGGGATGAGTGGCAATGACTCGATGCTCGGCGGCACGGGTAATGATTCGATCACCGGCGGAAACGGCGACGACACGGGTTTGGGGCAGGCTGGCAACGACACGTTGACCGGCACGACGGGTGCCGACTCGATGGATGGCGGTTCGGGGAATGATGTGATTTCGAGCGGCAGCACCGCGGTTCCCGTGCTGGCGTCCATCGGGAACGCGACGGTGACGGAAGGAACCGGCGGCACGAACAGTGTCGCGTTAACGGTGTCGCTCTCTTCGGCGTCCAGCAGCACGATCAGCGTGGATTACACCACCGTCTCAGGCTCGGCGGTTGCGGGTTCCGATTTCACTCCGACGTCCGGTACTCTGACGTTCGCTCCGGGAACCAAGACGCAGTCGATCGTGGTCCCGATCACAACCGACTCAACGAAGGAGTTCAACGAGATCTTCACGGTCGTACTGTCCAACGCCAAGGGAGTCATCATCAACGATGGCACTGGCGAAGTCACGATCCTGGATGATGACAGTCCCGCGCCCCTGATTTCGTCTGATGCCGCGCTCAACGCCGCGACGACGTACGTCGCTGCGAATGCCAGCCAGTTCGGGCTGACGAGCAGCGACGCGCAGAACTACATCGTCACCAACCACTACACCACCGCCCACAACGGCGTCACGCAGGTTTATTTGCAGCAGACCTACCAAGGACTGCCGATCATCGACTCGACGATCAATGTGAATGTCCTGCCGGACGGGTCGATTCTGAGCGCGAACAGTTCGTTCGTGCCCAACGTCGCGGCCATGAATCTTTCCGCGACGCCGTCACTCACCACCGATCAAGCTTTTGCCGGATTGGGAATGGAGCTGGCTCAAGCGTTGGCGAACGATCATCACGGAGGCGAAGGTCACATCATCTCGGATGCGCCGCAGCTCGTGACGGTTGGCCCCACCCGTGACGTCAGTGGGACGGGGACCGGTTCGCAAGGAACGCAGACCAACGTCACGCCGCTCAATCTTCACCGAGTCGCGGCGGTCCCGGATCGCTTGCAGTGGGCGAAGACCGCCACCGGGGGACTCGAATTGGTTTGGACCATCAACGTCCAGACGGTCGATCAGGCAGGCTGGTACGATTCCTCCTTGGACGCGACGACCGGCAAGCTGGTCAACAACTTCTCCTGGCTGAATGCCGCGACGTACAACGTTCTCGACGTGAATTTGACAAGCCCCCAGGACGGTCCGCGCACACTGCACACGAACGTCGAAGACCCCGTCGCGTCTCCCTTCGGCTGGCACGACACGAACGGACAAGCCGGCGCGGAGTTCACAGACACTCGCGGCAACAACATCACCGCGCAGCCGGCTCGCGACGATAATCCGTTCCTATTGGCAGCCAACAGCACACCTGGCACCGGAACGCGTCCCAATGGTGGCCCGAACCTCATCTTCAATAACCCGATCAATTTTGCCCAAGACCCCGCCACGTACACCGACGCCGCGACGACGAACTTGTTCTACGTCACCAACGTCTTGCACGACATCCATTATCAGTACGGCTTTGACGAAGCCTCCGGCAACTTCCAAGTGAATGACTATGGGAAAGGCGGAACGGGCAATGACCCCGTGCTCGCCAATGCTCAGGCGGGAGCCAATCTAGGAATCTCCGATAACGCGTTCATGGCGACGCCACCGGATGGAATCTCTCCGACGATCGCGATGTTCGTTTGGGACTTCAATCCCTTCACAGGCGCGCCGATCAATCCCGTTTTGGACGGTGACCTCGACAACGAAATCATCATCCACGAATTCGGTCACGGTGTCTCGAATCGACTCACTGGTGGACCGGCCAACGCCAACGCGCTGCAAACCATTCAAAGCCGCGGCATGGGAGAAGGCTGGAGTGATTTTTGGGCAACCGTGTTCACTCAAAAGCCCGGCGATCAAGCCGGCGACGCGCGTCCGACCGGCACGTATGTGCTCGGCGAACCCGCCAACGGTGCTGGCATCCGACGGAACCCGTATAGCTTCGATATGAACGTCGATCCGATCACGTTCAATGCCTTCAACGCCGATCCGATCCGCGAAGTTCACAACACGGGCGAGATCTGGGGTTCCGCGCTCTGGGATATGAACTGGGAGTTGATCAACGGCATCAGTACACCCGACTGCGCCGGCAACACCACTCCAGGCTTGGGCTTTGATTCCGATCTCTATCACGGAACCGGCGGCAACAACGTCGCGTTGCAGCTCGTGATGGACGGACTGAAATTGCAGCCTGCCAATCCAACCTTCACGCAAGCTCGCGATGCGATTCTTCAAGCGGATCAGGCTGATTACGGCGGGGCACACACTCGGCAGATCTGGACCGCTTTCGCACGTCGTGGCCTTGGTTTCAGCGCGAACGCCGGCCCAAATGGAAACACCATCAACATCACGACGGCGTTCGATCTCCCTCCGGAACTGGGTGCCGTCCGCTTGGATGCGCAGGTCTATCAAGTCGGGAACCGCATCAACATCAACGTCTGCGACGCCGACCGAGCCGCAATAACGCCGACCGTGACCGTTCGCATCACGACGGCCGGAGGTGATACGGAAAGCGTCATCCTGAATCGTCAGCCCGATCAAACGTTTGCCGGGTCCATTGGAACGCAACGTGGAACACCCGGAGCCAACAACGGAGCCCTCGACGTTCCCGCCGAAGCGGACCTGATCACCGTCACCTACATCGACTTGAACAACGGAAACGGAAACGCCGTCACGTTGCAGGCTTTGGCGGTCATCAACGCCGGTGCCGGTGACACGCTGATCGGCGGCGACGGCAATGATTCGATCGTCGCCGGATCGGGAAATGATCTCATCAGTGGCGGAGCCGGTAACGACACCGCGTTCGGCGGCGACGGCAATGATTCGATGCTCGGCGGTTCCGGGAACGATCTCCTGGATGGTCAAGCGGGAGACGACACACTCGCCGGGCAAGGAGGCAATGACACTCTGATCGGCGGCGAAGGGGACGACACGTTCCAATGGAGCGTCGGAGATGGCGACGACATCGTCAGCAGTCTCGGCGGGTACGATCGAATGCAGGTCTTCGGGACCACCGCTGCCGACACCATTTCGGTCGGCAAGCTCGGGCCGAAGTTGAAGGTCACGTCCGGTTCCAACGTACTGACGATCAACGCGGACATTCACGTCGTCTCGATCGACTCCGGAGCCGGCAACGATGTGGTCACCGTCGGCGATCTGACCGGCGTGTCTCAGACCGTGTTGACGATCAACGGCGGCGACGGCAACGACACTCTCGATGCCAGCAGCGGTCTGCTCGGCGATGTGCGGCTGCGGCTCAGCGGCGATGCCGGCAACGATTCGATCCTCGGCAGCGCCAACGATGACACGATCGACGGCGGGGTTGGCAAGGACACGCTGCTCGGCGGTGCGGGCAACGACACGATCTTCGGCGGTGCCGACAACGACGCGATCAATGGCGGAACCGGCGATGACTCGATGACCGGCGACGACGGCAACGACACGATCGCTGGCGGCGACGGCAACGATACGCTCAGTGGCGGACTCGGCAACGATTCGCTGACGGGTCAACTCGGCGACGACTCACTGAATGGTGCCGAGGGTCGCGACACACTCAATGGCGGTGATGGCAACGATTCGCTCGACGCCGGCGGAGGCCGCGACTACCTCACCGGAGGCAACGGCGATGACACGCTCGACGGAGGTCGCAACGACGACACGATCCTTGGCGATGCCGGCAACGACTCGATCCGAGGCAATCATGGCAACGACACGATCGACGGCGGCACCGGTAACGACACGATCAGCGGTGGCGACGGTAACGACTCGATCACCGGTGGTGACGGCAACGACCTCGTCACCGGAGCCGACGGCGACGACGTGATCAACGGAGCGGCTGGCCATGACACACTCACCGGCGGCGACGGCAACGATATCATCGCGGGTGGCTCCGGCAATGACGTGATCCTCGGCGACGACGGCGACGACACGCTCAACGGCAACGGCGGAGCCAACACGCTCTCAGGCGGCCAAGGGAATGACACGTACGTCTCGCTGCCGACCGATTTCATCAACGAAAGCTTCGTGATCTCGGACGAACTGCTCAAGAAGTTGGACCTGCTGTAACCGCGCGTAGAAAAGTAACCCGCAGCGTCAGCGAGGGAGTCGGGACACCCCGCCCGGAATCGACCCTCGCTGACGCTGCGGGTTACTTTTTGAACCTAGCGGCGTTCTTTCTGGTACAGCTCGGTCAGCAAGTCTTCGACCGTTTTGAATTTCTTGCCCGCTTCGAGCACCGCATCGATCTTCTGCCGAGCATCGACTGACGAATGTCCCAAGCTGACGAGCGCGGCGAACGCCTCTTGCACGACCGACTGCTGACCCGCCTGCTCGGGTGGCAGATCGCGAGCGATCATCAGCGCGAACTTGGCCATCTTGCGTCGCAGCTTGGCCACGATCCGCTCGGCGGTGGCGGGACCGATGCCGGGAAGCGCGGTCAGTTCTTTGACGTTCTGCTCTTCGATCGCGACGGCGACTTCACGCACTGGGCGAACCATCGCTCGCAGCGCGGTCTTCACGCCGACGCCGTCCACCGAGCAGATGCTCTCGAAGAATTCCTTCTCCGCATCGTTGAGAAATCCAATCAACCGCGGAGTCAGTCGGCCACCCTTCTGCGGGTTGCCTTCGAGGTATTCGATCGTCCGCAAACTGACTTCTTGATCGAGGCTCCCCTGAAGCTGTCGCCGCACAAACTCCGGCACGAAGACTTCGTACTCGAACGCCCCGACGGAGAGCGTCGCTTCGCTACCCGTCAGATGCACGAGTTTCCCTGTGATGCGAGTAATCAAACGAAGTCCTTTCAATGCCGTCATGTTTCGGCGAGCCGGCGGCCGTTAGGCCCCGGACGAATTCCTAAGTAGACCCGCAGAGAAAAGTAAGCAGTTTCAAAACTGGCTGCGGAGAAAGTAGACCAGTCACTCCGTGACTGGAATCTTCGAGTCACGGAGTGACTCGCCTACTTTTCTCTGCGGGTCTATTTAGCGCCGATTGTCCAGGGGCTAACGCCCACTGGCTCGCTAGGTCAGCGTGACTGTCGTCGAGGATCAGCGCGGCCCATAGCTTGTTTGTTACTGAGCGGCAACCCTGCAACTTGCAACGGCACGCGCAGTTCGGCGTATTCTGTGATGTTCGTACGGACGATGATCGAGCCGTTGTGCGTCCCCGGTGGAACGTCAGTGATCGTCACCAACACTTTCTGCTGACGCTGACCGGCGTCATCGATTTGAGCTTCACCGATCGTGACCTCGACTCCCTTCAGCGCGCAGGTCGCTTCCAACAATTCGAGCCGCGCGAGCGGCCGGTCGTCGGGTGCGGCTCGGAAGTCGGTGATCGTGATCTCCTTGGTCGTCGGATCATTATTGAACTGATAGACGATGAGCGATCGCGGCCGGATTTCGACGCGTTCGACCGGCAGCGAAATCTTGAAACGGACTTCCGTCTCGCGCGGCTCACCGTCGTTGTAGAGCACTTGGCAGGTATATTCGCGCGGCCCAGGCTGCTCGTTCGCCGCGCGGACTCGCAAGAAGAACTCGCCCCCTTCACCGGGTGCGAACTCTTTCCGTTCGAGACGCGGATTCAAACAGTAGCAGCTTGGCTTGAGCTCCAAGATCTTCAGCGGCTGTGAGCCCACATTCCGAAACGCGAACCGTGCATGATATTCCGCTTGCGGCAGCGGCGAGCCGAGATTGACAAGGTACTGCTCGAACGCCAGTCCATCCCTCGCCGTGTCATTCGCCACCGGCCGAGCCTTCGCACCGCCGGCATGAACGGCCAGCGACAACGCAAACGGCAACAACGCCGCCGCCCATAAGACTCGTTGCCACAAACGTCCGTGTTGAATTGACGCAGCCATGCGTAAGGTCTCCCAACCCGTCGCGAGCTTTTCCAAAGCTCGCATTTTCGGAACGACTTCCGGCACTCTGATGGTCTTCGTCGAGTTCTGACGTCGCATCAGAAGAATGTCAGCCTTGGAAAGGCTGACCTACGAGAACTCGCAGGCTTGTAGCACGGTTTTGCGAATCGACTCAAGCGGACTGCTTTTCTCGCGAAATGAGTCGTTCGACTGTCTGATACGGATCGCACAAATTAGCCGCGCGG
>JAYVQJ010000622.1:0-6681 GCA_043777235.1 Planctomycetia bacterium | reverse complement strand
TGGTGGTCGTGCCTGTGGGCCGACCCGCAGCGCTTGAAACAAACTCTCCACAAAAGGATTGTGTCCACGAATCCAACGGAGAGGCATAATCACAGTCTCACATCAACGGGTTCGTTCCAGCATCGTTTCGGCAACGTGCTCCAAGTTGGCCCAAACCACGGGATCTTGGGGAGTTAAACGAGCGGCCTCCACGAACCAATCGTGAATTTGCTTCTCTTCGGCATCAGTCAAATCTCGGCTCGTGCGCTCCTCAAACAACGCCAGCGCCGCGTTGTTGAGCATCAACGACAACTCGGTCTTAAGTCGCTCGGCACGAGGGCAGATCCCAATCGCGTCACGAAGTCGCTGAAACGCGACTCCGTGACGCCGATCTTGATAAGCGACACGGGCGGCTCGAACGTCTTGCCAGATTTCGAGACCACCGAACTCGTGAATCATTGGCCCGAGTTCCTCGCGTTCCGACCGTAGTTCGTCAAGCAACAGTCGAAAACGCGCGCGTGTGTGTTCATCTCCATCGGGCCAGACTGACGGATCGACCAATTGCCTTCCGCGCTCCGCAACTTCGAAAGCGTGTTCAAAGTCACCGAGGTTTTTCAGAGCATCGGCGAGGCGATAGCAACATTCGTGGCTCGGGCTGACAGTGCCAATCAGTGCTCGACAGGCAGATAGAGCGTCGCGATGTCCGTCGCGAGCCTTCTCCCACACCATCTCTGTGCGTGTTTGCCAAAGGTGACGACGACATCGAAGCTGATCTCCAGGATCGGGAGAAAGTCGCTCGGCCAGCAGGTGGCATTCTTCGGCGAGCTGATAACGGTCGAGAAGGTACGCCGCTTGGCCCAAGATGCTAAACCATTCCGCCAACTGTCCTCGCAAGCTCAGTTCAAGATGCATCATTCGTCCCGCGAGCAAATCGAACCTCGGCCTCCAAGCATCACTTAATTGCACAAACCGCTCGCAAGCCCGCTGACGACCAGTTTGGTCATGACGTGGCAACGCACCCAGCTCAGCCAGCCAGCGATTTAGCAAGCGAGTTTGCAATCTCGCGACATCCGTGAGAGCCATCACTGACTGCGGATCGAACTCCAGAAACTGTTCGATGATGTCGATTGCCGATTGAATTTGAGCCACTTCCAGCATGTCATCTCGCCAAACGGTGGCGGGCACATCGTGCAAATAACGCTCATAAATTTCGCGGAGTAATTGCTGCTTGATCTCGTCGGGAAAGGGTGCCTGATGTAACAGGCGAATGTGGTATTCCCGGCGATGCTGGCGGGTCTCCGGATCACACGCAATGTCGGCATGCAGACGCAACAATGTGAGTGGCCATCGTTCGCGAAGTTCTCGCACAACCCGCTCAGAAGCGGACTTTGGCAGAAACTGACGCAGTCGCTCCCAAAATGTGTCGCTGCGCCATAAGAGGCTCCACTGGTGTAACGCCGCTTCCCAATCGGGATTGGAGGCGCGTGGGGAAGCACCTTGTTCCAAGTCGATCGCGCGCGCATGCAGCATCACAGTGAGATGATGCCGTGCCTCGTCGTCCTCTGGTTCCCGATCAAGCCAATTGTGCCAACCTGCAATGGCTTCATCAGAATAGAAAGTGGCAACACTTCCCAAAGGTGTCGGCCCCTGGAGCGTCCACAATCCTGAAGGGCGGGCGACCGCTGAGCGATAGTCGGTTTCGAGTCTGACCAGCTCACGGATTACGGCGCGTCGGGTCTCGGCCAAGTCGGCAATGCGATCATCCGTCTTTGATCTGTTGAGTTCGCTGGAGACCGGAGCCTGAGACATTCTAAACTCCTCGCCTTCGACAAATGCCGAAATAGCCGGCAACATCGCACGCAGGCATTAGCCAAGACGAGCTTCTCGATTGATTGTCATTCGCGGACTTGCGTGTCATGCGCCAGATTCTCAATTGCTTCGAGGAGTCCAGGTTGTTGCGGCTGGACCAATAATTGTAGTTGAGATCGTGCCTGATCCACATCTCGATCATCTGGTACGGCCTTGATGCCCGACTCCAATTGCTTGATGGCGGATTCGACTGAGCAGACACGCTCACGAACGCGCGGGTCGGCTTCTTTGCGAGAACCGAGTGAGGAAAGTTTCCTTTTCAACTTGTCTCGCACGTCGCCGATCTCAGCGAGCCAAGCCTCCTTCAACAACGCCGTCGTGACTTCAGTGGCCGATGCCGTCGATGGTGGGGCAACGACGTTTTTGAGTTGCTCGTGGAGCCGCGCAACTTTCTCGTTCGCGGCGGACCACTGTCGTTGGTTCTTTGTGCGATGCGCCTCTTCGCCGTCATGGTCCGCTTTTTCAACTTCGCTGGAATACACGCTGACCTCTGGGTTGCTGGCATGCTGGCTGAGAATTGTCCGGCAGGCCGTCAAACGCCACTGAAAATGGCTGCGAGGTGGGCGCAGTTCATCACGCGGAGGGACCAATAACCGCTCCAGATTCCGCAACTCTCGGTACACCGATTGAACATCGGGATTAACTTCGTTGAGAAGCGTTTGCACTTTTTGCTCTAAGCGATTTCCCTCTGCCATCAACATCGTTCGCCGCTCGGGCTCATCGCACACGCTTTGCAACTGCTGTCGCTGTTCGGCCAGAGTGCCCGCGGCGCGGCGCATCTCTGGAATGGAAGGAATCGGGATGGTCGGAAAAACCAATCGCACCGGGCACTGCACCGCGGTACGCCCATCAGCGGTCAGGACCGCCGCGCTGCCTGCGAGTTCATTCTTCTCGGTGACGCGCAGCTTCAATTCAATGGGTGCCCCTCGTCCTGCCGACTCTGGGATTTTTTCGATGACGATCTGTCCCACCGGCTCTTCTTCTTGGAAGACCGGAATACTTACGAGATCGTCCTGCTGTGTGCGCTGCAACGCAATCTGGTATTCGGGTGTCGGCAAAGGCGTGCCATCGGCGGCGACCATTTTCCGTCCACTGGCCGTTTCAATCAGAATGGCCTTGGGTAAAGTGGGCCAGATCTGACTTGTCATCTGCTCTGGCTGATAGCGCACGGCAAATTCATGAGTCATGAGCCCGTGACCGGACGCATCGACGGCCTCGATTCGAATCACGGTCGCAACTCCCTCTCGCAATGGGACGTCCTCGAATGCGAAAGTTCCGTCGGCGCGACAGTTCTTTTCATGACGAAATCCCGGTTCTGCCCGCAATCGAACAGTGATTCCGGACAAGGAAGGAATTGGGGACTTTTCGACACCTGCGGGAGCTGAGGGCAAGAGCTGGCCAGCAATCGTCGTGGTGGGAAGTGGCGTGCTATCTTCGGAATCAATCTGAAGGCTCCAACCGCGTTCGCTGTTAGTGATTTTAGGAAGCCGCACCGCATGCAATGCCGCTCCTGCCGCCACGCACAAGTCTGGATGAAACGGCTCACCACGCATTCCAAATGCGCTCAGCACCGCGTCAGCCACCCACGGGCCGTACGTCGAGCCGCCCACGAAAACCAAACAATCCAAGCGAAGGTCGGGCACGCTATGTTTGGCTTTCGCAATCGCAGAATGACAACAGGCGATCGTCTTTCCCAAGTCTTCCTGAATCAGCGCGGCGAACTCGGCGGCATTGATCCGGTCTTGGATTGGCACTGGTCGCAGGCGGTCGTCGATCAAGATGTCAGGGGCATTGATTGAGACGTAGGTCTTTTTGTTTGTCTGTTGTGACAGCTTGATCTTGATGGACTCGGCCAACCGCATCAGCCGAGTATACCGCCCGCGATCGACGGGGTTTTCGGGGTCGATGGCAATGACTCGGCCTTGCGCGCGAAGTCGATCCAACAGCCATTGCACCAACGCTCGGTCAAACTGGTATCCGCCTAACAGGCGGTCGCCGTCGTGCGAGATGATTTTGGTGTCACCTTCCTGTCGGCGGAGAATCGTGACGTCGAAAGTTCCGCCCCCCAGGTCGTAAGTCAAAATCGACAATGGGTCGCGCGTGTCGGTCTGAAGATAGGCGAGCGCGGCGGCAGTGGGTTCCATTAAAAGTTGGTCGCTACGTTCCATGACGAATCCCGCAGCCACGGCGGCGGCACGCGTTTCTTCCACCTGATTCGTGTTGAAGTAAGCGGGATGAGTCACCACAGCGCGTCGTACGGGGCGGCCGAGCGCTCGCTCCGCGCACTGCTTCATGTGCCGCAGAATCTCAGTCGCGACCTCCAATGCGGTGAGTGAGCGCTGGTTGATCCGCAGCGGTTCATCAGTTCCGATGGAACGCTTTGAGAACATGATGGGCGAGAAACCCTCCTGAGCTTTCTCTCGCGCCTCCGCTCCGATCACGATGTCACCCGTCGTCGGGTGAATCCACAGCACCGACGGAAAGGTGAGGTCGCCATCTGGGGTCCGCAGAATCGTCACGTCGATTTCTTCCAAATAATCGCCCTGTGGATAGTCAGCGCGGACGGGGACGACTCCTTTGACGGCAAGGACGCTAAACGTCGTGCCGAGATCAATTCCAATATCAACGGGCGCTAATTCTGTCGGCATGTCACTTCCTTTTCGTCAGTCGGTCGTCGCCGTCGCGAGAGCGAGCCATTTCTTGAACAAGTCGCGTAAATCGGGATCGAGCCAATCGCGAGCCAGACAACCTTGCAGTCCCTGCGCGACGACAGTGTGTTGATCGTGAAGCAAGTTTCCCGATCGACCTACAACATCGGCCGCTTGGCTGGCGAAGTACAAGACGGAGATGACTTCTGTCGCCAACCCAGTTTCACCCGTGCGCAGAATCTCTTTCGCTCGATTCCGGATTGCCTGCCAGACTGCGGTCGGAGCGGCGACGGCCACAAACAATTGACGCAATGAGTGCGATTCCCAATCGGCTTCCCACTTCAGCGCGCTGCGGCGACCCAGGAACTCCGCTAAGGATTGATTCAGAACATCCTGGAGATCGTGAGTTCGATCCACCACGATCGGGGCATCATCAAGCTCCTCCGTCAGTCGCACCATGATCCAGGAGCCAATGTTCGACGCTGACCGGACGTCATCATCCGCCTGCGGATCATTCAGTGAGAATCCAGCGGCGACAATCTGACGCATTTCTCGGATTTCGGATTCCAAATGAAGGTCGTCACCCGTTTCAGTTCTGAGTTGTTCCTCGACCATCCTGCGCAACATCCGTTTGGCCGTTACCAGCGTATTGGCAAGTTGCTTGGGGCCACTCAACCCCAATCGCTGCGCGAGAAGTTCCCCATCTTCCAGTTCATCGGTGAGAGGAGCTTGATTGAGCACGCGAGCTTCCAAGACTTTCCAAAGGTCCATTCGCTCGGTTTCCTGACAAGCCTTCAACATGCGAGCCAGAGCACGCTGTAAAACGCTTCGGACCCAAAGTGTATCGAAGGCGTCCTGCGTGTTGTCCGCCGGTAATTCCGAAAGGTTGCCTACCTGCGAGTCATCTGGACGGCATCGTCCTGCGAACACGAGTGGCTCCTCCGGAGACCGTAGTTGATCGAGTACGAAGCGATCCACCGCTGTCCGTAAGAAGTTTCGAAACGCGCCACGCTGGGGATTCGCTTTAGCAAACAAGGCGCGGCTGAGCAGCTTGTGCTCCAGAAATTTCTGGCAGAGCGCATCGGCCGAGTGAGAATCGAACCGCCACTTCGGCCCGTACAGCCGTTGAAGAATGGCTGGTTGATAGTGCAGAGTCAGCGCATGCAACGATTCCGCATCCCGATCCAACTGAGAATCTCCCGCTCGGAGAATCTCAGTCCAGGCCGTCCGATCCGCGTCAGAAGTTTGCGACTGATCTGAGACTGATGCCATTTTCATTTTTCGAACTCGATGAGGTCTCGCTGCTCAGCTTCGCACATTGCTCAATCCTCGATACTTCCGATCGTGATTTCTTCCGTCGTTGTCTCGGCCCCGGCTCCCGCATAGAAGCTGAATTGCAATCGGAAGCCTCCCAGAAGAGCCGGATGACACGCTCCACTGTGATCCGCGTTGCAAGAGACGCGTATTTCCAGTGTGACGGCATCGTCTGCTGCAATCAGGATTGGATGTCGAGGCTTGTGAAACGTGACTCCTGCTTGTGCGGGTACTTTCACGTCCCAACGACTGGTGGGAACTAATTCGCGAGTCGACACATGACGGCGAGGCTGGAACTTAGAAACATTGACTTTGAGTTCGGTGAGGATGGCCGATCGAGTCGCAGGGTTATGCAGCGTGACTTGGTAGACCGGGAATGGGCCTTCGGTTCCGTAGACCGGTACTTGTTTCGCATTTTCGAGCGAAGCAAGAGGCTGCAAGCGTAAGCGAGGCGGGGAGTTACAGAACACGGCCCAAACCGACAGGGCCACGAATTTCGTCTCAATTCTCTCAGGAATTGACCAGAATCGACTCGATTCTGTACCGGATTCTGTACCAAGACTGCTCGTGACTTCGCAAGCTCAAGCGGCTTTTTCCCGCGCGTTGCTTGCTGCTGGCGAACGGTCATTGCGTCTACTTTCAAACGCGATTCCGTTGACGCGAACTGCGGTCGACGGGTCGATAAACTCGGCCGCCTTCATGCTCCCGGGAGCCCATAGCGCTGTTCAACGAATGTGTCAGCCTCCACCTTAATAACGAGTTGTGACAATAGCATGACCGCCAAAATCTTCCACCCACTGCTGGCGTTGATCGCCTCGGCGAGCAACAACGAACTCGCGAAGTACGTCGAGTTTCTGAAGGAGGAGAACAA
>JAYVQJ010000621.1:0-6684 GCA_043777235.1 Planctomycetia bacterium | reverse complement strand
GCTCGGCTCATCACGCGGAGCGATGATGGCTACGTAGCCGTCACCGCTCCGCGTGACGAGCCGAACGGGAAAACGCGCAGTTATTTCTTGCGATCCGTCTTACGTCAGAAGCATTCCGCTCATCTCCCAATCGTATTTCGTTCCGAACGACTCGTTGATGGTTTCGATGTCGGCCGCAAGCGAATCGCCCGCGTCGGCAGTTCCTTGACCGCCTCGATGTGTGGCATCTCCTTCACCGCCAACTCCGACGTCGCGGCTGCTGCCGCCGGTGAGGCTATCGACGCCCGCTCCACCGATCAGCGTGTCGGTCCCTTCGTTGCCGAGCAGCGTGTCGTTGCCGGTGCCGCCGATGATGACGTCGTTGCCCGTTCCACCGAGCATCGAATCATCGCCGTCGTTGCCGAGCATCGAATCGTTGCCGACGCCGCCATCGACGGTGTCGTTGCCGGTGCCGCCGATCAGCAAGTCGCCGCCGCCCTGGCCGACGACTAAGTCATTACCCGCGCCGCCGTCCAGCGAATCGTTGCCGGCTCCACCGCGAAGCGTGTCGTTGCCGTCGCCGCCAAACATCGAGTCATTGCCATTCGCGCCGATCAGCGTGTCGTTGCCCGCGTCGCCCGACAAGAAGTCCGCAGCCGCGCCCCCAATAATCAAATCGTTGCCGTCACCGCCGGTGATCTGGACTTTGAAGAGAAGCGCCGTCGCATCGACTGAGTCATTACCGGCTCCGAGATTGATGAACAATCCGCCGCCGTCATTGTTGTTGTTGCCGCCGTCGCCGTGCCCTTCATTCGCACTGTTGAGCGACGCGGCCAGAGCCACCGTGTCGTTACCGTCCCCGGCATCGAGCGTCAGTGAGTGAATGTCGTTGATCGGCACCGGAGTCACGTCGTCCACGCCATTGCGAGTCACATGCAGCAAACCCTGATCGTCCACGAACAGTGACCACGCTTCATTCGGATTGTCCGCGTGGCCGACGACATGCACGTCAATCCGCGTGTCGATTACCGTCACGTCGAATCCGGTGGAGGCTGTCGCACCGAGCGAATCGGTGGCCGTCACCACGATCGAGTAGACCCCCGCCGATCGCGTGTTGGGTGAGGCAGTCAGCGTTCCGGTATCGGCGTTGAACGCGAAGAAGTTCGGCAGAGCATTGCCGTGATTGTCGCTGACCGACAGGCTGAGATGATCGCCGGCATCGGTGTCGTGGAAGAGTCCGCCGAGCGACAACGCCAACTGGCTTCCTTCGTTAACCGAAACATTGTCGCGCGAGTCGGCCGTCGGAGCGTGATTGACGTTGAGCACTTGCAAGTTGAAATCGAGCGACGTCGATGCTCCGTGCGAGTCGGTCGCGGTGACTCGAATCGCCACGGTGCCGACATCACTCTCGGACGGGGTGCCGTGGAACGTCTGGTGAGTCCCGCTGAAGCTCAGCCAATTCGGCAGCGGGCTGCCATCGGTCTTCGTGGCGGTGATCGTCAGCGAGTCACCGTTATCGACGTCCTGGAACAATCCGGGAGGCAGGCCCATGCAGAATTTCTCTCCTTCGTTCACGATTTGATCGGCCAGCGTCGTTGTGGCGGTCGGAGCATCGTTCACGCCGGTCAGAATGATCGACACCCCCGCGACGTTGCTCGTCAATTTGCCGTCGGTCACGAAGTAGCTGAAACCATCGAGGACCGTTTCCCCTTCGGCGAGCGACGCGAAGTAATCCGGCTCGGCTTGATATTGGAACGTGCCATCGACGTTGTGCGTCAGCGCTCCGAAATGTGTGAGCGCCATCGAGCTCACTTCGCTCGGCGCACCCATCATCCGGCCGAGTATTCCGAGATCGAGATTACTCTGGTAATGAACGCCAACGTCTTGCGGCAATCGCGAATCGGGATCGATGTCATTCGCCAACACACTCCCGCTGACCTGTCCGTTGTTGTCCGTGCCAAATGTGTCTGAGACGGCGATCGTCGCGTCCTTCGCGGCGGTCAGCACCGTCTGTCGCAGCGTCATCGTGTCCGCACTGTAGGCCGCCGTGCCGGCCGTGCCGGTGATCTCGGAATAGTTGCCGTTGCCGACGTCGTTCGATCCATCCCACGCTCGCACCGTCAGCCGAGCGGTTCCGGTGTGCGATCCATCGGGCCGCAGCCGCAACCGAGTCTGTCCGTCGGCGACCAGATGCAGTGCGTGTGATTCATTGACGCTGCTGATCGTCGTCCACGAATGGCCGTCGTCTTTCGAGAACTGCCAATCGCCGTGTGTGGTCGCTCGGCTGAAGCCGATCACGGCGATGCCGATTGAATCGTTCGAGTCCACTTCGTCGATGCGGTCGAGAGCGAATGTCTGGATATCGACTCCTCGGCCATAGATGTCATTCGCATCGATGGCTTCGAGCCGCACGGCCGACGTGTCGTTCAATACCGGAGCATCGTTGACTCCGTGAACTTCGACCGTGACCGTCGCACTGCTTTCACCGCCATCGCCGTCAGAGATCGTGTAGTTGAAGTGGTCGTATCCGATCTCGCCCGCTCCGAGTGACTGCGCGTCATCCGAATGCGTCGGGTCGTAGGTGAAGCTGCCGTCGCTGCCGACGCTCACCGCCGCACCGTGTTCGCTGACCGCGTCGTAGCCGATGACCGTCAACGGATCGTTCTTGCCAGCCGGATCGGTGTCGTTGTTGAGCAATCCGCCGGCATTGAGCACATGGTCCTCGTCAATCGGTGCAAGGTCATCGTCCCCTTTCTTACCGTTCATCGAGAACGTGTCGTCGTTCGCCGTCGGAGCAACGTTGTCGATCTCGACGACGAATGCTTCCGTCGATGTGTTTCCGGCCGCGTCGGTCGCGGTGAGCGTTGCCTGATAGCCGCCGTTATCCAGCGGCGTGAAGTTGATGGACGCTGCCGAGCCGCCGTCTGCGTAGCCGACACTGTTCGTGATCAGCGGTCCGCCGCCAGCGCTCCAATTGAGCGAGGCAATCGCTGACGCATCGCTGACTCCGACTTCCACCGTCACGGCGGAACCTTCCTGATGATTGCTGTTCATCGAGATCAGCGTCAGCACCGGAGCCGTGCGGTCGCTGACAATCGAGAATTGCGTCGCCGCCGAGTTTCCGTTCGTCGCGGCATCGTGCGCGCTGTCGGCCGCCACATCGACCGTGACCGCGCCGTCGCCGGCCGGAGTCACGTTGAACGAGTAGCTCGACCCGTTGTTGGAGAAATCGCTCAGCGTGCCGTTGCCGATCACCACGTCATCCGCGCTGAAGTCGCTGACCTCTTCGCTGAGCGTGATCGTCACCGGAATTGAAGCCGCATTCGTCGGACCGCTGAGCGTCGATGAAATCGAAACCGTCGGCGCGGTGCGATCGCTGATCGTGCAAGCGGACGTTTCACCGGTCGTGTTCCCCGCCGCATCGGACGCCGCGTCCGCCGCGAGGCTCACGCTGACGTCGCCGTCTGCCGTCGGCGTCACTTGCAGGTGATACTCGGTCCCGCTGCCAGTCAGGCTCGCGATGCTGCCGTTGGTCACGCTGAAATCGTCGGCGGTCAGTCCGGTCACTTCTTCCGAGAGCGTCACAGTGAAGTCGAGCGTCGCTGCGTTCGTTGGACCTTCCGGTGCCGCGAGGCTTGCTGTCGGAGCGGTGCGATCACTGACGATCGAACTGCTGGCGGCTTCGCTGTTGTTACCCGCTCCGTCGGTCGCCGCGCCGCTTGCGACATCGACAGTCACGGTGCCGTCGGCTGTCGGTGTGAGATCAAACGTGAAGTGCGATCCGTCCACCGCATTGAAATTGCTGAGCGTCGCGTTGCCGACGGTCACGTCATCCGCCGTGAAGCCGATCACGTTTTCGTCGAAGCTGACCGACGCGGAGAGGGTCGCCGCGTTGCTCGGATTCGCACCGGCAATCGCGACCATCGTTTGCGGAGCGTGCGCGTCTTGTGTGATAACCGAGGTCGCAATGCTTTCCGATTCGTTGCCGACCGAATCACTGGCCGTGACAAGGAAACGATCCGACGAATTCGCGTTCAATGAAACCGAGATGCTGAATTCGGTCGCGCCGCCGAGCAACAGTTGCTCGCCGGCGACGCTGCCGTCTGATTCGCGATACACGCGGACGAGCGTGTCTTCTTCAGTTGCGAGCGATCCGGTGATTGGAATCGACGTCGCATTCGTCAGCGTCGCTGCGGCCGGAGACGAGATGCTCGGCGTGCCCGGAGCGGTGCGATCCGATTGGAGGTGATAGTCGGCCGCGTTGTTCGTGTTGCTCGCACCGTCCGCGACCGAGTCGACTGCCAACGATACGACGACTTCGCCGTCCGCCGCCGGAGTCAGATCGAACGAATACGACGATCCCGATCCGGTCAGGTTGCTCGCGCTACCGTTCGTGATCGACAGGTCAGACACATCCAAACCGGACACGTCTTCGCTGAATTGCACGGTCACTTGCAGCGGCGACACATTCGTCGCGGCGCTGAGCACGGGAGTGAACGAGACCGTCGGCTTGGTCGTGTCGCTGACGATGCTGGCTTGAGTCGCCGAGTTGCTTTCATTACCGGCCGCGTCGCTGGCTGCACCGCCGGCGATGTCGATCGTGACTTCTCCGTCTGCGGTCGGCGCGACGTTGAAGGTCGCTTGCGTCGGGCTGACGCTCATGAAATCACTGATCGTGCCGTTGCCGACCACGACGTCGTTCTCATCGAATCCGCTGACCGATTCCGAGAAGTTGACTGTCACCGGAATGCTCGTTGCATTCGTCGGTCCCGTGACGCCGAGGGAAATCGACGCCGTCGGATTGGTCGCGTCCTGCGTGATCGTCGGCACCGCACTCGCCGCCGATTCGTTCGTTGCCACGTCACTTGCCGTGACGAGGAAGCGGTTGTCCGAATCCGCCGTCAGCGACTCATTGAATGAAAAACTGCTGACACCTTCGCCCAACTGCTGTTGATCGACTTGCGTGTCCCCTTCGCTGAGCGTGCCGCTGGCGTCCGCGTCGCGATACAGCCGCACGAAACTTCCGGCATCCGCCGACCCGGCAATCGTCGCGCTGGCGGCGTTCGTCAGAGTCGCTCCGCTGGGATTACTGACGCTCGGAGCCGCCGGAGCCGTCCGGTCACTGTCGATCGACAGCGAGGCCGACACGCCGTTCGCATTGCCGGCCAAGTCGATGACCGTGTTTGAATTCAGCCCGATCGTGACCGCGCCGTCGCTGGTCGGAGTGACGTTGAACGTGTAGCTCGCGCCGCTGCCGGAGAGATTGCTCGCCGTGCCGTTGCCGATGACCAAGTCACCTAACGTCAGGCCATCGACCGCTTCGCTGAAGTTCAGACTGATCGGCAACGTCGCCGCGTTCGTCGGTTGTGACGCCGACAGCGAAGACGAAAGCGTCGCCGTCGGTGCGGTCTTGTCGATGTGAACCGTCAGCGACGACGAACCTTCGCCGTCATTAGCTGCGAACTCGTAATTCCCTTCGGCCAAGTTCGTCTGCGCGAACCGCCACGCTCCGTCGGTGTTGACCAGAATCGCTCCAACAAAATTGCCGTTGCGAGTGATCTGCAACACCGAGTCCCCGGTCGCCGTCCCGTGAAGATCAAAGGTGCCGGCGTTGGTGACTTCGTCCGACGCATCGACTCCGTGATCGGGATCAATCCCCGAAATGACGGCCGACAGCAACTGTCGCGCTTCAAGCGATTCGGCGGCGAGCAATGCGGCCGCTTTCATCTCCCGCTGCGGCTGATTGAGACTTCGGCGTCGCGGCCGATTCGTTTGAGGACGCGAAGAAACAAACGAGCTCAACCACTTCCGCAAAACCATGTTGGCCTCCATGCCAGTTGGGGGGACACACCGGGCGCTCGAAAAGCGCAATTGGTCACGTCGGGAAAGATCGTTCGTTGGGGGGCTTTGACTTCAGCGAAGACTGTGCAAATTAGGTTTAGTTTGCCGATCAGGGCGACTTTGCGAGTGCGGCCAAAATCGCCGATTGCCGCTCACACGCTACCAAAGGTTGTTGGCGAAAACGAAAACGCTCGCAACAACCCTCCGCTGTGCCTGCGGTGTTGTTGCGAGCGGTGATTTCGCGAAGGCGATCGCGCTGGGAGTTACCGACCGAAGAAGGACTGACGCAACCAGGCGTTCTTCTGTTGCTCCATGTTCCAAAGTTGTTGGAACAAGTTCGGCTGCTCGTTGCTGTACTGCTGCGAGTAGTTCCCGCCGTTGTTGTAGTTGCGGTACTTCACTCGCTTTTCGCGAGCGCTCGCCGAATCCGACATGGCGGCCAGTCCGACCAACGCGATCATTCCCAAAGCAAACATGCGCATACGATCCCTTTCGTGTTGTGCGGCGAACTCGCCGACAAGGTGCGCGGCGAACTCGCCGACAAGGTGTGCGGCGAACCCGCCGACAAGTTGTGCGGCGAACCCACCGAGATGTCGAAGCGTCCAACGCGGCGCTTCCGAAAACAGTTCGAGCGAACCAATCGCTCCTCGACAACTCTTGGAGGTCGGCAGTTGTTGCCGGTCCACCGCATCGGCAATTGTTGCCGGTCGGTGTTTCTCGCGAGGGCGGCGTCTGCGTTGCGGGTCGCAACGCTTGAGTCATATCGCACGCGGGGAGAGTTGATTGGTTTGCAGTCGTGATCTCCCACAATCCGAATGCGAGTCATGGAATGACTCGCCTACGTAGCTCAGTCATTCCATGACT
>JAYVQJ010000620.1:0-6684 GCA_043777235.1 Planctomycetia bacterium | reverse complement strand
TGGTGGGTCTCGATGACTCGACCGCACCCTACGTTTGACAAACTCGCCAACCGTCACAGAGGCAGTGGAGGCTGATTGCACCAGCCATCCGTGAGTGTCAGAAAATCTTCAAAATCACTGTTGAGGATCGGCTCCGCCCTGCGTTCCTAGTTTTGTCGAGACAATTCAACGGCTTCAAACGCCACTCACAAAGCGGAAGGAATGCGTCATGTCCAAGCGAAGAATGCGATCGGTTTTCTCCGTGGTTCCCTGCGAGATTTTGGAAGTGCGAGCCGTCTTGGCGGCCGCCGCGCCGCTGACCCCGATTCAAGCGTTCGCTCAACTGGATACCAACAAAGACAACGCTCTAAGCCTGACCGAATTCAAAGCCGCTCCGAAGCCGGAAGGCTCAACGCTGACCGCCGAGCAGGCTTTTGCGAAAGCGGACATGGACAAGAACGGTTCGCTCAACCTCGGCGAATTCAAATCGACGTTGCCGCCGCCGCCAACTCCGGAACAGTGCTTTGCGAAGCTCGACGCCGACAAGAACGGGGCGCTCAGCTTGACCGAATTCAAAGCAGTTCCCGTTCCGCCAGGAGCAACGCTGACCGCCGAGCAAGTCTTTGCGAAGGCCGATGCGGACAAGAATGGTTCGCTCAATCTGAATGAATTCAAGACGACGTTGCCGCCACCTCCGCCGGAGGAACTTTTCAAGCAACTCGACACCGACAAGAACGGTTCGCTGAACCTGACCGAATTCAAAGCCGCTCCGAAGCCTCCCGGTGCCACGCTGACGGCCGAGCAAGCCTTCGCGAAAGCCGATGCCGATAAGAACGGCTCGCTCAACTTGGACGAATTCAAGACGACGTTGCCGCCCCCGAAGCCGGAAGACATTTTCAAGCAAGTGGACATCAATGGTGACGGAATGCTGAGCCTCTATGAATTCAAATTCCTCGCTCCGCCACCCGGTGCGAAGGACACCCCTGAGCAAGCCTTCGCGAAGCTCGACACCGATAAGAGCGGGGCACTGAGCTTGGACGAATTCAAGAAAGGTGCGCCACCCCCACCGGCCACAACGACCGGATCAAATCCGGTCGCGTAAAGCGGAGAGATGAGAGACACGCAAGTTCGTCGTTCCGTTGTTTGCCATCGAAATCACATTGCCCGCGTGATGACGAGGTACGGGACGACGAACTTTTTGTTGCGCTCGTGGCAGATACGTTTCGCAACTTTACGTAGACCGCACTTGTCAGAAAACAGAAAGTGCAAAATGAACGCTCCGATATTTTGCATTTCTCATTCTTCATTTCTCAATTTCCATTCGCTCTCTCTTCCTTTCTCCGCCTTCTCCAGCTTGCGGTGCCTGCCCAAAAAACGGTCTTTTGCGGATTTGGCCCGGCCGCTACATTCCGCCCCGCTTTGACGAGCCAAGACGCGGAAACTGCCGGAGGATCCGGCTCGATTCAGTCATTGTCGGCGGAAAGGAATCTGCCATGCCGTATGAAACCATGCGCTTCATCCATGCGGCGCGAGTGTTAGTCGATCAGCCATTGAGCCAAACGGGACCGATCGCACCAAGCCTGCGAGGGCTGACTCGCGACGCGACCACGCAAGCCTTTCGAAATCTCGTGGCGGCGTGTCTCGAACACGACGTCGATTTTCTGCTGCTCACCGGCGACACGCTCGAGCAGTCGGATTACAGCATCAAAGCTCGTGTCGAACTGCGACACGGTTTTGAACAGCTTGAGAATTCCGGCATTCAAGTCTTTCTGGTTCCCGGCCAACGCGATCCGATCTCGGTGTGGGACGACTTCCCCGAACTGCCGAGCAACGTCACCGTCTTTCGTCCGGACACCGATGACCCCGTCGCTGTGCTGCGAGACGGTTCGGTCATTGCCTCGATCCGTTCGCTGAGCTGGCGGCAATCGTGGTTCGCTTGGGATGACGAAGAACCTCACGCCGACCGTACGCAACGCCGAGCCAAAGAAGCCGATCATGCGGAGAGCCTGCTCGAAAAATCAGAACCGAACAGCAACTCGTTGATCGGCGAGAGCGACAATCCGGAACTCGACGGCGAATCGGCAATCGATGTCGCAAGTCCCGCGCGGCACGAAACGCATCGCGAGATTCGCCGAGTCCATTCGCCCACCGAACTGCGTCCGAATCATTTCGCAATCGCGATCGTTCGTGACGGAGTCGATGTGCCAGGCGACGATCCGCAAGCGGACTACCTCGCCGTGGTCGGTGGTCGCGAACGGACGACGTCCAAGGGAACCGATTGGCTGATGCACTTTCCCGGCGCGACTCAAGGCCGCACGCCCGATGAAACGGGCTTGCACGGCTGCTCGCTGGTGGACCTCGATAGTGACGGCGTCATTCGCTGCCGATTCCTCCCGACCGCCCCGGTGCGGTGGGAGAATTTCGACATCGACATCGACGCCGACACAACCTTCCAACAGTTGGTCACGCGCGCCCAGGCCGCGTGCCGCCACTTGTGCGGAGTCGAACCGAAACCCGAACAAGGCCGGCTCGTCGCCGAGTACGGTGATGCGTCGGAGGACAACTCGGACACCGACGCAACGGCCAATGAGCAAGCGGCGGTCTCGGAGGCCCTGCACGCTCAAGCCTGCTTCCTCCGCTGGACGATTCGCGGCGATGGCCCGTTGTTCGATGGCTTGTTCAAAGACGAGATGCAATCCGAACTGATCGAGTGGCTCGACGATGACGTGCATTGGCCGTTGGAGGTGCCGCGTCTGCACCGCATCCGCTTGCTCGCCGCTGAACCGGCTGTCTCGCGTGCCGATTCCGACACCGATGACGAGCAACTCGATGTCCCGACCGAATACTTCTGGCGCGTCGATCAAGCTCAGTCGGTCGGTCGTTCCGCGTGGAATGACCTCGGCGGAGATTCATCGATCGAACGAGAACGATTCGCACAGATTCAAGCGGCCGGTGCCGAAGGAGACGCCGCCGTCGTCTTCAGCCTCGCCCGCCGACGCGGTTGGAAATGGTTTCGAGGAGCACACACGTAGCTCGGTTGCTCCGCAACCGAGATTCTTTTGGCCGATGCAATCAACGGTTGCCGAATTCGCTGGCAAATCAGAATGCGAGTCGTGGAACGACTCGCCTACGAAAACACGAGTCGCACAAGGATGAGCACTCGATGAAGATCACTGAAATCGAGATCGAACAATTTGGTCCGTGGAACGAGTTGTCCCTGCCGATCGCTAGCGAGGGACTGACGGTCGTCTCCGGCGCGAACGAGTCGGGCAAGTCGGCGCTGCGGCGTTTCATTCGCGGCGTGCTGTTCGGCTTTCAGGCCGACGAGTCGCGCCGTCGACCGAACGTCGGCTCGTTGCAGATCCGGCATCGCGGCCGGCTGTTCGAAATTCGCCGAGCCGCTCACGACGGCGGCAGCGGCTTCGTGACGTCGCGCTGGCTCGCGCCGGCAAACGCACCGACGCATCACAGCAACAGTTTGATCGAGCACTGCGATTTCGAGATCGAAGACGAAACCGAACACGAGATTCTGAACGATCCCGAAACGGCAACGCTGCCGCTGACTGACACATTGTCCGAAGTGCTCGGTGAGTTGCCCGAAAAACTGTTCGATCAAGTCTTCTCACTGGGCCTACGCGAACTTCACGAACTGTCGCACCTGACGGACGACGACGTCGCGAAAGCGATTCACGGCGAAACGCTCGGCCCGTTCGGACAGACGCTGCTCGGCGCTCTCGACGAGATGTCACACAACTCGTCACGGCTGTGGGATGAAGCTCGGCAAAACGCGCTGCCGCAGTTGTTCGCGCGGTACGAACAACTCAATGAACAAGTTGTTGCCGAAGAACAACGGCTGCACCGATATGGCGAACTCGTCCGGCTGCGCCGGCATCACGAACGGCGCTTGGCCGAACTGCAATCGCGCCGCTCGCAAGTCTTCGAACAACTCCGTGGCTTCACGCACATCGAACGAGTTTGGACTCCGTGGCAACGGCTCAAGAACTTGCAGGCCGAGTTGCTGCGACTTCCGCGCATCGACGACTTCCCGGAAGGGGGCATCGCGCGGTTCGATCAGATCGAACAAGAACTGCACACGGCGTTGAAGTGCCGCGAAGCCTTGATCGGCGAGGCGAAACAATTCCATCGCGACGCCAAGAAGGTCGTCGTGCCGCGCGAACTGCGACGCTGCTCGGCCTCGATGCGAGCGTTGCTCGATCAACGCGAACACACCGGCCGGCTTGAAGAGCGAGCGCGAGCCGCTCATGTCGCAACCAAGCAGCAGAAAGAAAAACTCGATGCGGCCGTGCAGTCGCTCGGCGACGGTTGGACGCTGCCGAAACTCGAAGCGTTGGACACGTCGGTCGCGGCGCATTATCGGCTCGTCGAGAAAGCTCGGCAGTTCCGTCGGGCGGCCTCGAAGCGAAACAAGTGGAAGCAACGGCTGTTGAAACTGTCTTCGCTCGGCCAACAACAATCGGCCGAACTGGAAGCAGCTTCCAAGAAACTCGGTGGGCTCAGTCTGGAAGACGCGCTGCGACGAGCCAGACAACGCCGCGCGGGATCGACAGTCGCGATTCCAGTCGCGCGAGCGGTCTCGGCGATCAGTACGAACGATCCAGAGATCGAACATCTGCACTCGCGGATCATCGAACTCGAACAACGCCGAGTCAGCATCTCGCGACAGCTTGAACGACTCGAACCGCGACTGATTCTGCCAAAGTGGGTGCTCGGCGTCCTCGCCTTCTTCGCCGTCGGCGGCATCGTCCTTGCATTACTCGGTCTCACGACTGGCTTCGCGTCGAACGCAATCGCCGGAGCGGCGTACGCGATGCTTGGCACCGTTTGTGGCGGACTCGCTCTGTCGCTGAAGCTGCACTTCGAGCAACAGGTCCGCGACAGTCTCGCCGCAATGAACGACGAACTGCGAGACAACGAAGCCCGACTCCGCGAAGCTCGCGAGTCGTGGGAGACGCTGACGGGCACAGCCAGCTTCACTAACCCGACGCGTGAGCGAGGGAACCCGTCCGAAGACCCCTCGCTCACGCTTCGGGTTAGTTTGGAACAACAAACCGCTTCTGGGTCAGGCGAGCAGCCAGTTGGCGTGAGCGCTGGCGGGCTGCTTTCCAACGTGGTCGCTCGTGACGACGAGTTCACGGTCGAGGAACTGGAACGACTCATCGAGATGAAGCGCGAGTTGGCTGGCAATCACGCCAAGCGAACTCCGTGGCGAACTCGGTTCGATGCGGCGGCTCAGGAATTCACCGTCGCTCGGCAGTCGTGGTGCGATACGCTCAAGCAACTCGGTTTGCCGGAGAGCGTTCGCGTTGCGGAGACCTTTGATCTGTGGCAACGACTGGTCGCCGCGAACGAGATTCTCAAGGCTTATCAAACGGCCGACGCGGACTTCAAGCGGCATCTCGAAAGTGTCCAGACAACCCGTAGTCGAATTGTCGAGCTTCTGCATCGGCTGAACCGCCGCGATCTCGAACAGAAGACGACCGCCGAGGTCTTTCAGGTTTGGGATCAAGAACTCGCGCAGCTTGCAGCGACGTTACAAGAACGCCTGCGACTTCGCCGCGAAGAACGCCACCGCCGAGCCGAAGCGGCCGAGTACTCTGAGAAGATCGAAGACTTGCGACTGCAACGCTCGGCACTGCTGCGACAAGGCTGCGCGACGGACCGCGATGACTACGCGCGTCGAGCGATCATCGTCGAACGTCACGAACAACTGCATGACCAGATCGACGCGACGAAAGCGGAACTCGAAGCCGCCGGCCGAGCGCACCCGGAATTGGCAATCGTCGAAGACGACTTGCTGCGCTTCGATTCCAGTTCGCATTCGGCGTTGCTGACCAAGCTGCGTCGTGACGAACAAGACACGGACGACGAGATCGAACGCTTGCACGAAGAGCTCGGCCGCGCTCGGCACGAGATCGAACAAATGGAAGACGACGACAAGCCGTCGGACCTGCGGTTGGACCGCGAGATCGTCCGCTCGCAGATCAAAGTCCTCGCCGAAGAATGGCTGGCCGACGAGTGGGCGGCTCAAGCCATCGACGGCATCCGCGCCCGCTATGAACGAGTCTGCCAGCCCGGCATTCTCGCCGCCGCCTCGCGATACTTCGGGAGACTGACCTCCGGCAAGTACCGCACGGTTTGGACCCCGCTGCGTCATCGTTCATTGCGAGTCGACGACGCCACCGGCACGACATGCCGACTCGAACAACTCAGCGGCAGCACTCGCGAGTTGTTGTTGTTGGCAATCCGCCTCGCGCTCATCGATGACTTCAGCCGCCACGGCCTCAACCTGCCGCTGCTGCTCGACGACGTACTGCTGACGCTCGACCCCTCACGAGCCGCCGTCGCCGCCAACGAACTGATCGACTTCGCTCAGCACGGCCATCAAGTCTTGTTCTTCACCGCGCACCCGCACCTGACGAGCCTGTTCACGAATGCCGGGTGCCCGAACCTGCGGCTCAGTCAATTCGCGAACGCAACCGAACGACTCGCGGGATAGTGCCGGTTTCGATCTTTAAGAATTGTGGCTCGACTCGCCCTCAATCGATGGACGGGCAGTGCGCGGGTATTCGTACTCATTTGATGGATCGACTGAAATGCGACGACTCATAATCCAAGTCCTTCTCACAGTGGCATGGATCTGCCTTACGTCGTTGACTGCCCATGCCACAGTGCAAAGCGCTGATG
>JAYVQJ010000619.1:0-6689 GCA_043777235.1 Planctomycetia bacterium | reverse complement strand
ATACCCCAGGTCACGATCAACGCGATCGAGGCGAACGCGATCGCCAACAACGTGTTCTTGCGCAGACCCGGACCGAAGATCTCTTGCAGCGGAGTTAGCTTCGGTTTCTCCAACTGAGTCGCCGCTTTCCATTTCTCTGACTCCGGCACGAACAGACGGATGAAGAACGTCAGCAACGCCGGAGCGGCTCCGACCATCATCACCCAGCGCCACGAGTCGGGTGTGATCGGAAACAGAATCGCGATGAGCGCGATCAATGCGTAACCGAAGTTCGCGGCGGCTCCGATCAAGCCGGCCATCAGCGGACGCAACTTTTCCGGCCAGCATTCCATGACAAGCGCGACACCCAAGGCCCACTCGCCACCCATGCCCAGTGCGGCAATGAACCGGAAGAATCCGAGATGCCAAGGCTCGGTCGCGAAATATCCGAAGCCGGTGAAGATCGAGTAGCAGAGGATGCTCCAAGTCATCGCCTTCACACGACCGATGCGATCACCGAGCCAACCGAAAGCGAACCCACCGAACGCCGCTCCCAACAGAAACAGCGCGGTGACGATCCCCATCCAACTTTGGACGAATTGTTCGCCTGGGATGCCGGCCTTGGTCTGCATCTCTTGCAACGCCGGCCGAGCGACCAACGGGAAGATGCCCATCTCCATGCCGTCGAACATCCAGCCCAGAAATGCCGCCGTCAGAGCCATCCAAGCCCCGGTATTCGCGGCGCTCGCGGAGGCCGAGCCACTGCTTGTCGAAATCCCTCCGGTGGTTCCCGGAACTGCCTGCTCCACAGTCGTCGAACTCATGCGCGATCGCCTTTCGTGCGGGTTGAAGCGTGACGAAGAGGCGGCAGCTTATCGGTGCGGAATTGCCAGCAACAGCTTGCGAACAATCGTTGCCGCGACGCCGAAGAGGGAGCAATTGGTCATTGGCTATTGGCTATTGGCTATTCTCAAAATAACCAATGACCAATAGCCAATAACCAACAACCAATTTGCCCCTCCCTCGCTACGCCAATGCGGCCAGCAACGCCGCCGACAGCACGAATGTCGTGTCGATCTCATTGACCGGATCAATCACCGAGTCGGTTCCTTCGCCGGGATTGATCGTGTCGAAGCCTCCTTGGCCGTTGAGCGAATCGTCGCCGTCGCCGCCGAGCAGGACGTCTCGACCGGCACCTCCAGCGATCGTGTCGTTGCCATCGTCGCCAGTCAGGATGTCATCGCCGGCGGCTCCGTTCAGGAGATCGTCGCCGTTGCCTCCGGCGATTAGATCGTTGCCGTTACCGCCGTCGATCGTGTCGTCGCCGTCGCCGCCGTTGATCGTGTCCTCGCCGTCGTAGCCCAGGATCGAATCATTGCCGTCGTCGCCGTAGAGCTTGTCGTTGCCGTTCTCGCCGATGATCGTGTCGTCGTTGGCTCCACCGCGAATCGTGTCGTTGCCGGTGCTGCCGTTGAGATAGTCCGCGTCATTGCCGCCGAGGATCGAATCGTTCCCCGCTCCACCGTTGATCGCGTCCGGCCCGTCGCCGCCGTCGAGCGTGTCGTTGCCGTCGCCACCACCAATCGTGTCCGCTCCGGCATCGCCGATCACCGAGTCATCACCGGCTCCCGCGTCGATGCTGTCGTTGCCGTCGCCGGCCAAAATGCGATCGTTGCCGGTTCCGCCCAGAATCGTGTCATCACCCACGCCGCCGAAGATCAGATCGTCGCCTCCCTGACCATTCAGCAGATCGTCGCCGACTCCGCCATCGAGCGAATCTTGTCCGTTGCTACCAACCAGCGTGTCGTCTCCCAATCCACCGACGAGCGATACACGCACGAACCCGGACTTCGCGCCGTTCGCCGTGATCGAGTCATTCCCGTCTCCGCCATCGACCGTCAGGATCATCGCCGTGCGAATGCGATCGAGCGCGTTGATCGTGATCGTGTCGTTCCCATCTCCCGCCAGAATGTCCACGACTTGAATGATCGGCGAGATGTTGAGCGACGCGGTTCCGTCGGTGATCTGCATCAGGCCGTTGACCTGTGACACGACATAGTTGTTCGCGACTGAGGTTCCCTGAACTCGCACGCGGTCATAGCCAGACAGGCTCGACAACGTGTCGACTCCATCGCCGGTGCCGTTCCAAACGTAGGTGTCCTGGCCGTCGCCTCCCGCCAGGAGATCATTTCCGCCCTGTCCATCGAGCGTGTCATCCCCCGTGCCACCGTCGAGCGTGTCGTTGCCCTGGCCGCCGAGCAAACTGTCATTTCCCCCTCCACCAGAGAGTGAATCACTCCCCGCCATGCCGTTGAGGAAGTCGTTACCGTCGGCTCCTTGCAGTGTGTCATTCCCATCGCCGCCGATCAGTGTGTCACCCAATGCGACCAAGGTGACTAATCCACCATTGCCCGGCACCGGATTGTTGATCTGCTGTCCCTGACTGGCTCCTGCGAACACCCAGGAACCACGGCCCATCGTGCCGGCCACGAGCAAATCGTTGCCAACGTTGTAGTGCAGTTCCGAAACTTGAACATTGGGGAGTGCTCCACCAAGTTCGGCCCAGACTCCGGGGGCGGACACGACCATTCGGAACACACCTTCCTGCGCACCCACCACGATGGCCGGGGTTGCCCCGCCGATGAACTCAATCGCTTCAAAGCTAGTGGCCGCGATGTTGCCGGTGATGTTCGCCCAGTTGTTGCCGCCGTTGACCGATTGCCACACGCGATTTTGATCGTCGGCCACGAAAATGGTGGCCGCGTTATTGGGATCGAGCACCAAGGCTTGCACGAAGGAACCGGGGTACGCATTCAAAGTGGCGAAGGCATTGCCGGGCGCGACGCGACGCCGAATTTGTGCGCCCGCTCCAACGTAGATCAAATCGGGATTCACGTTCCCACCGATGCGCCCGCCGTAAGCAATTGTGTTGCCACTGTTCGCCACGATTCCCACGCCGATTTCGGTGATACTTGTGCCACGATTCAACGACTCGTACAGCGAGTTCTGCCCCGCGATCAGCAGACGATTGCCGGCAACGGCGTTGGTGACGAACGGAGTCACAAAGCGTGGGACCAAAGCCGCCCCGTTGTTGAGGACCGTTAACGCTGGGAAGAACTGCGAGATGAAATTGTTGGCAGCACCGTAGATTTCGCCGTGGAATCCGAGCATATCTTGCGCGGACAAATAGCGAATGGATTGGTTCGCAATCGCCAGCGCATCGACGGCCGTGTCGCCGCCATCGCCGCCAAACATCTGCGTCCATGTCAATGAGCCGGTGGAGACTTGCTGCGACGTTCCATTGTCCTGCGCTCCCCCGAAGATGATCTGTGACACGGGGTCATACGACATATCGTGCTCTTCAAGGATTTGCAGATTGCCATTCACCGACGTCCAAGTTCCGGCGCTCTGTTGCGGATTCGAGCGGCGATAGAGACCACCGTCGCTTGCGTTGATCAACGTTCCATCCGCTGCAACCTTCAACCGCCGGGAGTCGGCATGTGGTGCCGTGTTGCCGGCGTTCGCACCCACAATCGAAGTGATCTGCGATCCCGCACCCAGTGAGGCATCAACGCGGACCGCGTCGATCGTGAACGGCCCGTTTTGGATGCGATCGCCGGAAACATAGACCAGGTTCGCATTGGTGGGATCAGCGGCGATCGCGCCATGCACAATCCCTTGCGCACCCGCAAAGACATTCGGGGTATCCAGTGCCGTCCAGTTGGCTCCGGCATTCGCCGATAGAAAGAGTCCGCTGCATTGCCCGTTAGTGCCGATGACCGCTGCATAGACGGCGTTCGTGTTCGCCGTACTATGAATTGCCAACAGGATTCGACCATTGTTGACCGCGCTGATACCAGCCAAACCGTTGCTGGTGTTCGACCAAGTCGCGCCGCTGTCGTCGCTACGAAAAACTCCGCGGCCGCGAACTGCGGCATAGAAGCGAGTCAAATTATTCGGGTCACCGATCAATGAACTCACCGATCCCGCTGGTAAACCGGTGCCGGCGGAACCAGAGACTTGGACGAAGGTCGCGCCGCCATCATTGCTCCGGAACAATCCGGTCCCGCGACTGTTGGGATACCAAATTCCAGACCAGATGTTGTCCGACGCCGCAAGTAAAGTGTTGCCGCGTCCTGCGACGTTGAGGATGGTTTCGTTTTGGAGAATCGCAGGACTAATCACAGACCAAGTCGAACCTCCATCGGTGGTTCGCGCCATGCCGATTTCCGGGCCGCCTGAGACTCCATAGCTGCTGTCGTGCGCGAAGCCGACCACCAATGTGTTTCCCGTGACGTCGGACGGATCGAACTCAATCGAACCAATCGAGAGTGACGGCAGGAAGTCGGTCAGTGGCGTCCAGGTGGGAAACGCCGCAGTCGCATTCGTAGTTTTCCAGACGCCACCTTGAATCCCGCCGACATACATGATGTCCGGATTCGTCGGATGCACAGCCAAGGCTTCGATCGCTCCAACAATCGGGTTGTTGGGTGTGATGTTCGTGACTTGCGCGTTGTTCACCGGCGCGGGACCAGCCGCTTGCCAACCATCATCATTGAGAATGAACGTTGTCCCTTCGGTATCGCCGATGATCGAGTTGGTTCCGTTCGTCAGTTCGACGAAGAAGTTTTCGTCCGCTTCCAATTTGTTGTCGCCGACCACCGGCACGAGGATTTGCGCCGATGTTTGTCCGGGCGTGAACGTCAACGTCCCCACTTTGAACTGATAGTCGCTGTCGGCAACGGTCGCCGAACCATCCTGCGTCGTGTAATCGACAGTAACCGTCTTTGTGCTAGCACTGCTCAACGTCACGACGAATACGGCGTTCGTTGTCTGGCCCAAGCTTCCCTCAATCACATTCGGAGCGTTGGCGATCGTGATGATCGTCGCCCCGCTGAGGTTGATGTCGCCACTCTGCACGAGATCGTTGCCGGCTCCGCCGTCCAGCGAATCAGCACCCCCACCGCCGTTGAGCGTGTCGTTGCCAGCATTGCCGAGGACCGTGTCATTGCCGGTTCCAAATTGGTTCGGATCATTTCCGTCACCGAAGAGCACATCGTTGCCCGAACCGCCGAGGATCGAATCGTTGCCGTCGTTACCCAGCACGCTGTCATTGCCGACTCCACCGTTGATTGTGTCGCTGCCATCGCCACCGAGCAGCGTGTCGTTGCCGTCGTTGCCGTCGATGCTGTCGTTGCCGGCGTCTCCGTTGAGCGAGTCATTGTCCGCGCCGCCATTGAGCGTATCGACGCCGTCGCCGCCAGAGAGGGTGTCGTTCCCCAAACCACCGGAGAGCGAATCGTCTTCCGTACCGCCGAGCAGCGAATCCGTGCCGCTGTCGCCGCTGAGCGTGTCGTTGCCCGCGTCGCCGCTGAGCGTGTCGCTACCGTCGCCGCCGTTGAGCGAGTCGGTACCGTCGTCGCCGAAGACTCGGTCAGCACCGTTCCCCGCGACAACGGTGTCGTTGCCGGTGTCACCGTGAATCGAATCCGCTCCGTCTCCGCCGAGGATCGAATCGTTGCCAACTCCGCCGCTGAGCGTGTCGTTGCCGTTGCTGCCGTCGAGCGTGTCGTTGGCCAGAGCACCAGTGATCGAGTCGGCTCCGTTTCCGCCGATCAAACTGTCGGCGAACTCGCTGCCGAGGATCGTGTCGCTGCCGTCTCCGCCGTTGACGGTGATCGGCAGGTTGGCTGCGAAGTCCGCAGTCGTCACAAGTGTCAAGTCGATGCGATTCGCGCCGTCGCCGCCATTGACCATGATCGACGTGATGTTCGCCGTCAGGATGTCCGGATTGCCGTTGACCACTAAGCCGCTCGACAAGACTTCCAACTTGCCGGCCGAGTTAGATTGGATCACGACGTCGTCGCTCGACTCAAGCTGCACGATCAGGTCGGTGCCGTTGATGAGCAACGGCGTCACGGCCAGCAGGCAACGCGGTTCGAGAACCTCCGCCAGTTGCATCGCTCGCGGAGTCTCCGCATTCACGCGACGAACAGAGTTGGACAGCGCGATCCGCGCACGAAGCGATCGTAACCACGAGTGAAGCGACATGGGGCTGGGCTTCCGTTGGCTTGAAGTAGGTCCGCCTTCCCAGGCGGGCCAAATGAAAAAACGAGAATGTCGCCCCACGACACTCGCGCCGACGCCCTTGATTCGTCAGCGCGCGTGCTCTCGGAGAATGGGCACTCCTGCCCGTCCTTGGTCAGGCATGAGTGCCCAACCTCCAGAGACAGAGGGGGGCGTCTCGTACATCGACTGCAACGCTCGTGACGCTGACGACCTGTCGTGACGACGAATCCGGTTTCTCACGATTGATCGGCTGGCATCGCTGCGATTCGCAAGCGAGGCAGGACCGCCGCAACCGCTGTTTTCCGTTTGTCAAATGCGGCGCGAGTAATCGTCGAAAAGCACACAGCCGGACAATCACGGCGTGCCGATTCGGCGCGACATGCCGATTGTGCTCCGTTGAGTTTCCGTGCCGACTTTGCCACAGTCCGCGCCCGCTCAACCGGAACGTTCCGACCAATCCCACGAATACAAAGCGGTCCGCGCAATAACCCGAAGCGTCAGCGAGGGCGATCCGCCTCCACGCCCTCGCTGACGCTTCGGGTTACTTTGCAAATCCCACGATCGGGTAGTGTCCTAATTTGTGTGGGCGGGTTTCGCCGAAACCCGCTTCCCGACGTCGGCGACGCCGGGCCACACAAATT
>JAYVQJ010000618.1:0-1749 GCA_043777235.1 Planctomycetia bacterium | reverse complement strand
TAAACGTCTGAACGTAGCCGATGCTGCTAGCAGCGTCGGCCACGACAGTTATTCATGCGCCAGTCCTTAGCAGCGATCCACCGGGGGGCTGACGCCGCCCCGCTCGCCGGAATGTCTCATGATCCCATCAAGCGGGCGTCGTGACTCGGCGGGCGAACTGTTTGAGAAGCTCGTCCGTGATGCGCTCCTCTTTCGACACGTCCTTGATCGCCTGCAAGACGGCGACGATCTGCTCTTCCGAGAGTTCATAGCCGAGCTCGTGCATCCGGTGCGCGACGGCTCGCCGACCGCTGTGCCGACCGATGACCAGCGTGAGACCACTGGCTCCGACTTTTTCCGGGCGATACGGCAGGTAAGTGTCCGGGTTCTTCAACAGGCCGTCCTGGTGGATGCCGGCTTCGGTCGCAAAGATGTTCTCGCCGCCGACCGGCTTGTTTCGAGCCATCGTTAAGCCCGTCAGTTCACTGACCAATTGGCAGAGGCCGTAGAGCTTGGTCGTGTCGAGCTTGAATTCCACGCCGTACTGTTCGGGATGCAGCGCGAGCGCGATAGCGACCTCTTCCAGCGAGGCATTGCCGGCTCGTTCGCCGATGCCGTTGATCGTGCATTGGACGACGTTGGCTCCCTCGGCCACGCACGCCAGCGTATTTGCAACCGCCAAGCCAAGATCGTTGTGGAAGTGGACCGCCAGCAGAGCCTTGTCGAGGTTGGGCACGCCATCTTGAATGGCTCGAATGAACGCCGCGGCTTTCTCTGGCGTGAGGATGCCGACCGTGTCCGGAAATCCGATGGTCGTCGCGCCGGCGTCAATCGCTTCGCGATAACACTGGCAGAGGTACGGGACTTCGGTGCGGCTGGCGTCTTCGGGACTGAAGGCGACGATCTCAAATTTTTCGCTGGCGTAGGCGACGGAGTCCGTGATGATCCGCAGGACTTCGGCTTCCGATTTTTGTAGTTTGAATTGACGATGCAGTGGGCTGGTCCCGCAGAACAAACTGACGCCGCGCTTGTTGGTCGGATTGCCGTGCAACGCCTCGTCGGCGGCATCGACGTCACCACGCACGGTGCGGCACAGCGCGGTCAGGACCGGCTTCTTGACGACGCCAATCATGCGCTGGATCGCCTCGACGTCGGCCGGCGAGGAAGCCGGGAAGCCCGCGTCAATCGAATGCACTCCCGCCTCTTCGAGGGCCAGCGCGATCCGCAGCTTGTCATCGGGGTCGAGCGTGGCTCCCGGCATCTGCTCGCCGTCGCGAAGCGTCGTGTCCGAGAAGAGCACCGTTCCCGAATTCTTGTGGTGCCGGATGATCGCCTGTTTGACGACTCCAGTGACGCGTTTCTTGGCTCGACGAAAGAAACCGAACGGCATCTCAGAACTCATCACAGAGGGAGAAGTAGGTTCGCGAGAAAGGCGGCGAGACTAAAGTAACCCGAAGCGTCAGCGAGGGAGACTGGGACAAGATGTGAAAACCCCGAATTCCAAACCCTGTGGAGCCCTCGCTCACGCGTCGGGTTACTTGTCTGTTGCCGCTCGCCCAAGAATGACAAACCCGTTGGAAAACCGGAAGCCACGAAGCGGTCTTCCGGCGTTTCTTCAAACCGCTACAATCCTGCCCCGCTGCGGAGCCTGATTTTCTAGGCGTTTCTGATTGGCAGGAGGCCGATCGCTCCAGCAGTTTTTTGCGACTCTTCTGATTGAGGTCCAAGCATGTTCCAAGGATGGCGGAATGGATTGTGGCTCGTCTTGGT
>JAYVQJ010000617.1:0-1750 GCA_043777235.1 Planctomycetia bacterium | reverse complement strand
TCAAGCTCTTCGCCGCTTCGTACTGGAACTCGAGGCTCTTGATATTCCACTTTTGTTTGCGAAGCTCCACGCGGCGAGTTAACGCTTCAACCAAGCTGGTACGCCAATCGGGCAAGAACTCGGCAGTCGTCGGCTCGTTGGCCGGACGGATAATGCGACCGTCGTTGACGGGCAGTCCCAGCAATCGGCGGAAGCGGCCTTCGGTGTTGTAGACGTTCGACAGTGAGTTTTCGGAAGCGGCCCGTGCGTCGAAATAGCTATCGCGTGCTTGGGCTTCGTCAGCCGCACTACCACCTTCGAGTCCTTGATCCGTCTTGGCTTTCACTTCACGCCAAGTGTGCAAGAAGCTGTTCCGAGCGGTCATATCCGTGTCATAGGCGCGGTACGCCTGATAGAGCTCCCAATAGAGATCCTCAACGTCTTTGACCAAGCCAATCGTGGCCTGTTCAAAATCGGCCAGAGCAATGTCGGTGCGGATACGCGAGATCACGACACCTTGGTTGACCTGAGGCACGTTCTGCAACGTCGGCCGACGACTGATCGGGCCAGCGATGCGGGTGAATCGTGTGCCACCACCGGCCCACAACGGTTGGCGATAGTCGAATTCGACGCCGGGTATTCCGCCGTTCTGCGTGGCGCTGGGATTGTTCGTGAAGTACGACTGGAAGAGCCGTGTGCCACCTGCTCCACCGGCACCGGAGGGACCGTTGTTAAACGATTGCCATAGGACGTTGTGTTGCAGCGACGCCTGACCACCGTTCGCAAAGATCTTCGACAATCCAAGTCGAGCATCGCCCGACGAAATCGCCTGAGTGTCGCCGGCGACAATGTGATTGAAACTGCTCGTTTCCGAAATTTGCTTCGTCCGTCCAAACAACATGTTCATGGTGAATTGGGCGTCGAACTCGGACAACGCGGCCTCGACACCGTTCTGCCCGAACAGAGTGCTCGAGTCCTGCATCGCCGGGTCGTAAGCCGACTGCACGAAGTCGGGGTTCGACAGCAGTCGATTGCCGGGCGAGAGGAACGATCCGTTGTCTCGGATGATTTCATTGTTCGCAAGCGCGGTGTGCAGTGCTTCTTCGAGACCGAGATCCCAGACTTCATCTTTGCGCGGATTGCGAATGCGGCGCGGTTCGTCGGAGAAGCTGACGGTGTCGGGAGTCTCTTGGTCGACTGCGGGATAGTCGATCGCGGTCACCACATCTTTGTAGTGCTGCAAGTCCGTCTCGCCGACGTAGCTCAGCTTCTTTTCGGAAGTCGAACAACCAACGAGGAGGCCGCCGCTTAGGACCACGCTGGCCCATCTCAACGGTCGCCAAATAGTTCGCAGAGGCATGGAAACACCCTTCAAGACGGTCGATCATCCGCCCAATCGTCTGAATCAGTATCGGCTGGGTGTTCGCCGTAGCTTTGGCAAGAGTTTCCGGATGTGACGGTTGTAGGACGGTTTGAACCGCTTGATTTGAGCTCGACCGGCAAGAACTGCGGGGCACCTTCGGTCAGTAAAGCTGCGAACAATGTTTTTTCGCGAGGCAATGGATTCATTCGTTTCTGGAACGGAACGTCGACTTGGTTGCCGTTGCGGTCGAATCGAAGACAAGCGCTGAGGTTGGTGCTTTCGCCACCGACAAATCTTCTCACGAAAACAGAACTCTCAACCTTTGCGGTGGAGTCTTGGTGAACTGCTTGCGCCATCACAAAAAAGGGCTCTCCGTCATTCGTGTTGGAACGCATTCATCAGCCGCAG
>JAYVQJ010000616.1:0-1751 GCA_043777235.1 Planctomycetia bacterium | reverse complement strand
AGACGCGGCCAGAGGAAGGCTATTTCTGGGAACCGGAACTCGCGGACGAGGTGCCAGCATGAGCATCAAACAGATTCGTCTCTCCGACCAGGCGAAGGACCAGCTCATCCGCCTGAAGACCAAGACTGGCATCCCGCAGTGGAACATCCTCTGCCGCTGGGCGCTTTGTCTGTCGCTGAAAGAGCCGACGCCACCCACTCCGATCGAAATTCCGGCCGACAGCAACGTCGAAATGACTTGGCACGTCTTTGGTGGCGAGCAACACGAACTCTATTTTGCGCTGCTCAAGCAACGCTGCGTCCGTGATCGTCTCGACACTTCTGCCGAGACGCTGAATCGTCAGTTCCGACTGCACCTGCACCGTGGCATCGGCTACCTCGCCACTCCGAATCGAATTCGTTCGATTGCCGACTTGATTTCATTGGTGCGGACATAACGCGAGAGCCATCTACAGCACACTCGCCAACGTCCTCGACAGCATCCTTCGATATCAGGATACGGGAATCATTCGCTGCATCAGTGACAAATGGGTAATTCCAAACCCAGTGAATCCGGCTGAAAATTTTGCCGACCGCTGGAACGAGCCCAATAGCCGCAAGCCGGACGCATTCTTTCAATGGATCAACTGGGTGCGGGAAGACCTCGATGACATTCTAAATGCGCAATCTGAGACTGAGCTTGAGAAGCGACTCCGCCACGCCTTCGGCGATTCTCCCGGACGCCGTGTTGCGGCGAACTACAAGGGAGTGATGCCCGGTGTGCAACAGAAGCCGACTTCGCTCCTTCGGCACATCGCAGGCAAATTACTTAGATTCGATGTGGCACATCGGCGCGCCCCGCAATGGCACGTCGCAGCCACTCGCTATACGACGTCGATCACGGCACGATTCACGCGTAACGGTTTTCGTCCGACAGTATTCGCTAGTAATTCGTCGCCGCTTCCGAAGCACGCCCATTTGTTATTTGAAGCTGAGACGGACGTTCCGAAGCCCTACACGGTTCATTGGCAGGTCGTGAACACCGGCGATGCGGCATACCGAGCCGGTCAGCTTCGCGGTGATTTCTACGAAAGCGGCCGAACCGGGCGATCAAGGAATGAGGAGACGCTTTATACAGAAATGCATTGGGTCGAATGTTTTGTCGTGAAGGACGGCGTCTGCGTCACCGTCTTGATCGAGAAGAAGTCCACAGCCCACAGAGTTTCGGCGTGCCGTTTGATGAAGTTATCCCAGCAGTCCGATGTTCGATCCGGCCCCGGTTGAATGCCTTCTTCCTTTAGGATGTTGCGGACGGTCTGCCGGCTGATGCCTTTGATCCCCAGCTTCCGCAACTCCCCGATGATGCGCGTATCGCCGAAGCCGGTTGTCTTGGCGATTTCGATGACCAGCTCGCGAATCTCTCTCGGCTTCCGTTGGCCCCCTTTCGGATTGGGCTTCGTCTTGCCGGAATCAGCTTCGCGGCACCAACGGTAGAACGTCGATGGCGCGACGAGCGTGATCAGCTCTTCGATCGCCTGCCCCAGTGCCTTGCCAAGCTTCACGAGCCGCGACCGCTCATCGGGCTTCGTGTGGACCTGACCACGAATCCGCGACCGCAGAATCTTGTTCTCTTCCTTCAAGAATTCGACATACCGAGCGAGTTCGTTGTTGCTCGCCGACGCGATCAATGCCAGCAGTGGGTGGAAGATTTTGGCGGCCATGCTATTGTCGGAACTCGTTATTCAGGTGGAGTCTGCCACATTCGTTGAACAG
>JAYVQJ010000615.1:0-6710 GCA_043777235.1 Planctomycetia bacterium | reverse complement strand
GGCTTCGAGGCCCGTGTGGCCGGCGAAGTGGTCGTAGGTGGTGTGCAGGTCGTCGAGTGAATCGAAGAAGCCGACGACGAACGCCGCGCTGAAGGACTCGCCGGCCTTGATCGGCCGGCCACCGAATTCTTCGATCATGCAAACGTAACCGCGCTGATGACACCAAGCCTCGGAGACGACGTCCGGTTGCAGTGTCAGGCCGGCCAGCCACGGACCGGCTTTGCCCGATTCGCGGTCGCGGTGTGTGATGAGCGATGGCGGTGGGCCGGCGCTGCGCTGGTCCCACCCTACAAGCAAAAACTAAGCGAGCATTTCCGGAATGACTTTGCCGTCGTGACATAACGGCACGGGGCGATTGAGGCGATCGTTCAGTGTCGAGTGCGGATCGATACCGATCAGATGATAAATAGTCGCGAGGACGTCCTTCGCCGTGAGCGGGCGATCGGCGACGGTGGCTCCGATGGCGTCGGTACGGCCGATGATGTTGCCTCGCTTGAGCCCCGCGCCGGCGAAGAAGTTGGTATAGGCTCGGCCCCAGTGGCCTCGGCCTTCACCCTCGAAACGCGGCGTGCGGCCCATCTCGTTCATGACGAGCACCAGCGTGTCGTCGAGCAGTCCGCGTGTTTCCAGATCGCGGATCAGTGCCGAGAACGCGAGGTCGAGGCCCGGCAGCAGTTCGCCGGTCAAGCGGTTGTAGTGATCGACGTGCGTGTCCCAGCCGGCGTTGAGCTGGCCGTACTCATCCCACACGACGGTCACGAATCGGCAACCCGCCTCGACCAATCGCCGAGCTTGCAGCGTCGATTGCCCGAACAGGGTCATGCCATATTCGTCGCGCACTCTCGCCGGTTCTTGTTCGAGATCGAATGCTTCGCGAATTGCTCTCGAGTCGAGAAGCGAGAACGCTAGCTCACGCTTTTGGTCGAGGACTGAGCGTCCCGCTTGCTGATCGAGATTCCGCCGCAGCGTCTCCAACTGATCGAGCAACGAGCGTCGCCGATTGAGTCGGTCAATCGAAAAATCGTTCGGCAAGTCAGCCTCGGCGGCGATCAAGAAGCGACAGTCACGCTGCACTCCAAGATACGGATCGCGAAACTCCGCCGCTGGTCCGAACGAACGCCGTGTCGCGGTGCGAGTCGCCTCGCCACGGAACTCGGTCCAGATCGGATCGAAGCGGCTGCCCAAATACATTGCCGACGGCGGCGTGTATCGCGCGGCCGAGCGACGAGTACTCAGTAGAAACGGCAGCACGAGGTTGTCGGGAATCGCGCCGTGCGGCTTCGGGCCGCGCCGTTGTTGATCGAAGTAATTCACGACCGATCCGAAGAACGGCTGATGCTGCGGATGCCCCAGCGTCTCTTCGAGCGGCACGCTTCCTTCTGGCGATCCAGTCGTCGCGTACTGCATCCCGTGAAAGTTCCACGGGTGCGTCAGCGAGCGAACGACGGTGACGCGATCCATGACCTTGGCCATGTTCGGCAAGTGCTCGCACAGATGCAGGCCCGGCAGCGTCGAGTCGATCGACTGGAGCTTTCCGCGAATCTCGACCGGAGCCTGCGGCTTCATATCCAGCGTTTCGACGTGACTAGGACCACCAAATAAATAGAGAAGAATCACGTTCTTCGCGCGACCGAATCCGGGGAACGCACTTTCGCTGGTCTTCTCGACCGACTCGCTTTTCAGAAGCGTCGGGAACAACGCGGGAGCACCAACGCCACAGAGGCTCAATCCGCCGAGCGACAGCAAGTCGCGACGGTTCACGCCGTCACACAATCGCTTCGGACTTCCGAGAACTCGCAGCATCATCGTCTCCGAGGCTCACCGCCGTTGAACTGGCTGGCGAGCTTACTCCGGGATTCGTGCGCCGCCAATTGATTGGGTTGCCGACCGACGGATAAAGCGCAGTCAGAGCAACACTCCTTGCAATTCAATTCAACTGGCTCTCACGAAATTATCCCACACGCGGCGGGAATTGTTTGGTTTGGAGTCGTATCCCACATCAGGAATGCGAGTCATGGAATGACTCGCCTACGTAGCTCAGTCATTCCATGACTGAGATTTGCTTCGAGTCCGAACCGACGACCGCAATCTGTCTAGGTTATGAGATGAATTGCCGGCCCTGCGGGCGTTTATTCGCGGTCTTGCAAGTCGCTGGCAGACCAATATACTCCGCCCTCCCAAAATCAGTCTGTGGGACGATTTCCGTTTGAAAAGGCAGGACCGTCATGAGTCGTACGTGCGAAATCTGTAAACGCATCCCTGGCCGAGGCAACTCCAAGGTCGAACGCGGGAAGGCCAAGTATCTGGGTGGCAACGGCCGCAAAACGACTGGCATCACCAAGCGACATTTCTTTCTCAACCTGCAAACCATCCACATCGAGAAGCCCGAAGGGGGCGCGGCGACTGCTCGCGTTTGCACGAAGTGCATCCGCAGTGGCGTGGTTCGCAAGAGCATCAAGCGGAAGCCATTCACGATCGCCGAGAACAACTAGTCGAGGTCGTTTCGATTGGGCCTCGCGAATTCTTCAAACCCGGTTCCTCACGGAGCCGGGTTTTTGTATTGGAGGAGCCATCATGGCCGAACCGCTCACCAAAGAGACCGTCAAGAAAGTCGCACATCTGGCGCGGTTGAAATTGACCGACGCCGAATTGGATCTCTTCACGACGCAGCTTGGCCAAGTGCTCGGCTATGTTGAGTTGCTGAATGAACTCGACACGTCCGCTGTCGAGCCGATGGCGCACGTCGCCGATATCGCCAACGTCTTCCGGGACGATGAACTCAGGCCGTCTCTGCCACGAGCCGCCGCATTGTCGAACGCTCCGAAGACCGACGGAAAATACTTCGTCGTGCCACAGATATTGGAAGAGGGGTAGACCCACAGCACTCGGCCACATCGGCGAGCCGGCGGGCGTTAGCCCAATGGCACTTACTTTACTTCGTAGCCACGCTCGCCAGAGCGTGGGCACAGTACATTTGCCGTCGAAATCCCACGGTCTGGCGACCGTGGCTACCTAAAGTAAGTGCCATTGGGCGTTAGCCCCCGGACGATCAGAGAATCATTTTCAGTCCGGGGGCTGACGCCGCCCGGCTCACCAGAACACATGCGAATCATCATGTCCGCAACCGACCTTCTCGCTCTTTTGAATCGCGGAGACGTCACCTCTGTTGAGCTGACAGAGCAATCACTGCAAACGATCGCCGTTCGCGACGCAGATATCCGCGCTTTCCTGTCGACGAACGCCGACGCCGCAATCGCGCAAGCGAAAGCGATCGACGAGAAGCGCAAAGCCGGTCAACCGGTTGGCAAGCTTGCCGGATTGCCGATCGCCATCAAAGACAACCTGTGCGTCATCGGCACGAAGACGACGTGCGCGAGTCGCATCCTTGAGAACTTCATTCCGCCCTATGACGCCGGAGTCATCGAGAAACTCAAGGCCGCTGACGCGGTGATTGTCGGCAAGACGAACCTCGATGAGTTCGCGATGGGTTCATCGACAGAAAACTCGGCATTTCAAGTCACACGCAATCCGTGGAACCTGGAACACACCGTCGGCGGATCAAGCGGCGGATCGGCAGCGGCCGTCGCGGCGAAGATGGTTCCGCTGTCGCTCGGTTCCGACACCGGTGGTTCGATTCGACAGCCGGCGGGATTTTGCGGCGTCGTGGGAATGAAGCCGACGTATGGCCGAGTCTCGCGGTACGGGCTCGTCGCTTACGCGAGTTCGCTCGATCAGATTGGTCCATTCGCGACCGACGTGGCCAGCGCGGCGTTGTTGTTGGAAGTCATCTCCGGCCACGATGGCCGTGACTCGACGAGCGTCGATCGGCTGGTGCCGGATTATTCACAGACGGTCGAGCAACCACTGACCGGTCTGCGAGTCGGCATTGCTCGCGAACACTTCGTCGAAGGACTCGATCGCGAAGTCGAAGCGGCGATTCGGAAGTCACTCGATGTCTATCGTTCGCTCGGAGCAGAGATTGTCGAGCTGTCGCTGCCGCACTCGAAGTACGCCATCGCGACCTACTACTTGATCGCGGCGTCCGAAGCGTCGAGCAACTTGGCTCGGTTCGACGGTGTGCATTACGGACATCGCGCGGCGAGCTTCAACAACCTGATCGACATGTACTCGGCCAGCCGCGGCGAGGGTTTCGGAGTGGAAGTGAAACGCCGCATCATGCTCGGCACGTACGCCCTCTCGGCCGGCTACTACGACGCCTATTACTTGAAGGCGCTGAAAGTCCGACGCCTGATCCGTCGCGACTTCGATGCCGCGTTCGAGCAATGCGATGTCCTCGCCTCCCCGATCGCATCGACGCCTGCGTTCCGGCTGGGTGAGTTGGTCAACGATCCACTGGCGATGTATCTCTCGGATATCTACACGATCAGCGCGAACCTTGCCGGAATCCCCGGCCTGTCGCTTCCGTGTGGCCTCAGTTCGACCGGCTTGCCGATCGGGCTGCAACTTCTCGCGGCACCGTTCGAGGAAGACAAACTGCTGCGTGCTGCCCGAATGTTCGAACGCGCGGCCGACTTTACTTGAACCAAGACGTCGTAAATTAAAGTCGCTCTATGGTGGCAAGTTTCTCGGCGTAATGAATCGCGACGCGGAGCGTCGCGCCACACTGCTTGCCGCCATGACGTTCGGCGTTTAGAACTTCCCATCGACTTGGCACGATTCACATTTTCCTTTCTTCAACTTGGAGACACCGCATGAGCGCTCCCATTCAGACACGACGTGACTTCTTGCAAACTTCAACCACTGCGGCTCTGTCAGCGGCCGCCGTCGCCCAACTGAGTTTGTCTGCCGGCGCGTACGCGGCGGGCGATGACGTCATCAAAATCGGACTGGTCGGCTGCGGTGGTCGTGGCACGGGCGCAGCGGGACAGGCACTGAGCACCGAAGGGAACGTCAAGCTGGTTGCGATGGGCGATGCGTTCGCCGATTCGCTCAACGGCAGCTTGAACAACCTCAAGGGACACGGTGATCGCGTCGCGGTGGATGCCGACCATAAGTTCGTGGGCTTCGATGCCTACAAGCAGGTGATCGACAGCGGCGTCGATCTGGTGATTCTCGCGACGCCTCCTGGTTTCCGGCCGACGCACTTCGAGTACGCCGTGTCGAAAGGCAAGAATGTCTTCATGGAGAAGCCGGTCGCCGTCGATGGACCGGGTGTTCGCAAGGTGCTCGAAGCAGTCAAAGTCGCGAAAGAGAAGAATCTCAAGGTCGGTGTCGGTCTGCAACGACATCACCAGGATGGCTACCTCGAAACGCTCAAGCGAATTCACGACGGAGCGATCGGCGATGTCATTGCGATGCGCACTTACTGGAACAATCCCGGCGTTTGGGATCCGCGCATCACTCACGAGCAAGCCAAGTCCGAAATGGAGTACCAAATGAAGAACTGGTACTACTACTTGTGGCTTTGCGGCGATCACATTTGCGAACAACACATTCACAATCTCGACGTCGGCAATTGGGTCAAGCAAGGGCATCCGGTGATGGCGCGCGGCATGGGTGGCCGGCAAGTCCGCGTCGATAAGAAGTACGGTGAAATCTACGACCACTTCGCCGTTGAGTACCAATACGCGGACGGCTCGTGGATGTTCAGCCAATGTCGCCACCAGCCGAACGTTTGGAATAGCGTCTCTGAGTTTGCTCACGGCTCAAAGGGCAACTGCGACGTCAGCGGCCATTCGATCACAGCCGGAAGCGAGAAGTGGAGTTTCCGCCGCGATAAGAACGTCAAACGCACGGACCCGTATCAAGTCGAACACGACGATCTGTTCCGAGCAATCCGCAACAACACGCCTTACAACGAAGGCGAAAACGGAGCGAACAGCTCGCTGACCGCCGTCCTCGGACGCATGGTTGTGTACTCCGGCAAAGAGGTCACTTGGGAGGAAGCTCTCAATTCAAACATCGACACGATGCCGAAGAACCTCTCGTGGGACGCCGATCCGCCGACCAAACCAAACGCCAACTTCGAATATCAGATTCCGACTCCGGGAATCACGAAGGCCGTTTGATCGACGATCGACTGTGCAAAACGTCAAATGAATCGCGGCCCGGTTTCGCAAGAAGCCGGGCCTTTTTTCTGGACTCGGCATCAAGGCTCTTTCGATCGAAATGATGGGTTTCGACGGCTTGCCTCTTCGAGTTATAGTGACACGCCCTCGCATCGAGGTTGTTGTCATCATTCGTCAGGAATCTGTCATGAGCCAAACGCAGCAAGTTCCGCTGGCCCAACCGAAGTATCACCCAGCCGCTCGTGAATTCGTGGATCACGCGCTGCGAATCGCTCAGAAGAAGTTCGTGAAGTCTCCCGATGACGCGCATGTGACCGGCCGGCAATTGCTGGAAGGGATTCGCGAACTAGCCATCAAAGAGTTCGGCATGATGACGATCCCCGTGTTCCGGCATTGGGGAGTCACGACGACCGAAGATTTTGGCCGCATCGTTTGGGATCTCGTCGAACGGGGCGACATGCGTCGGACGGAACGGGATCAACTCAGCGACTTCAGCGGCGTGTACGACTTCGAAGAGGCCTTCGATCGCGGGTACGCGATTGATACCTCCGCAGCCTTCCGACACTAAGGAACGGAGCCGCAATAACTTCCCGATTTCAGCAAACTCATCAGCCGGCACGCGCTAGCGCAATGGCACTTACTTTACCCCAGTAACCCGCAGCGTCAGCGAGGGAAACAAAG
>JAYVQJ010000614.1:0-6711 GCA_043777235.1 Planctomycetia bacterium | reverse complement strand
GAGCTTCGTTTCGAGGTCGATGCCGAGATGCTGATAGAGCGTCGCGATGACCTCGGCGAAATGGATCGGGCGTTCGGCGATTTCGGCTCCGTGTCGATCGGTCGCACCGATGACTTGTCCCGCGCGGATGCCGCCGCCGGCGAGAACTCCGCCGCCGACTTGCGGCCAGTGGTCGCGGCCGGCATCTGGGTTGATGCGCGGCGTGCGACCGAACTCACCCCACGCGCAGACCATCGTGTCTTCGGCGAGGCCGCGAGCGTGCAGGTCTTCGATCAATGCGGACAAGCCTTGATCGAACGGCGGCAGATGCGTGTTCTTCATCCCGTTGAAGTTGTCGCTGTGGAAATCCCAGCGGCCGAAGTTCAACGTCACCACGCGAGCACCCGCTTCGACTAATCGACGAGCCATCAAGAAGTGTTCGAGGTTGCGCGGTGCTCCGTCGCCGAAGTTCTTCGTGTCCCCTTTGCCGTAGCGTTCACGCGTCGCAGTGTCTTCTTTCGAGAGGTCGAGCGCATCGACCAGCTTGCTCGACGTAAGAATCTCGAACGCCTGCCGAGCGAGCGAGTCCATGCCGCTCATCTTGCCCGACGCATCCGCCTCGCGGCGAATTTGATCGACCGACGCGAGCAACTGCTTTCGATCGTCCAGCCGAGTCGCATCAATTCCATTGAGCACCATGTCCGCTCGCCCCGGCCCCGACGGACGGAACGCCGCATGAGGCACTCCCAAGTAACCGGGCAATCCCGGCGAGCCATACGGCGGATGCCCCGTGTCCGGCGACAGGCCCACGAACGTCGGCACCGCTTTATTCCGCGAGCCGAGCACCTTCGACACCGTCGAACCAACCGAAGGCCAACCACCCGGAGGCTGCTGCCGCTTCGAGCGGCCGGTGTAGCAAATGAACGAATCGTGATCCCCGTCCGGCGATCCGTAGACCGACCGCAACGGCACCAGCTTGTCCATGATCGCGGCCATGCGCGGCATGTGCTCGCAAATCTCGATGCCAGGCACGTTCGTTGGGATCGGCCGGAACTCACCCCGAATCTCCGCCGGAGCATTCATTTTCAAATCGTACATGTCCTGGTGCCCCGGAGCCCCGCACATGTAGATCATCACCACGGACTTCGCCGACTTCTTCCCCGCCGCCTGTTCCGCTCGCAGCAGATCGGTCAGCGTCAACCCGCCAACGGCCAACGCTCCGACCTTGAGCATGTCGCGACGAGTCATCCCATCGCACAACGTCTTCGTCGATCCAAGAAAGTTCAGCATGGTGGGCACTCGGAAGGCGGGCGGTTGGTGGGCCTGTCGGAAGGCGGCTCATCGTAATATCGGCCGCTTTGCAAATGTAGCCCTCCTCAATGTAGCCCTCACCGCTCCGCGTGAGGAAAGCCGAACGTCGCTCGACGCTGTTCGCGCAAACGACGGCCATCTGACAAGTACCCCCTGTTGTGCCGATTGTGTCGATGACATCGGCTGACACGCTCCACGTTTGATGCGCGCTCGGCTAACCTCACGCGGAGCGGTGAGGGCTACTTTCAGGGGCTACTTTGGACAATTCACGCTGGGGGCCGGCATGTCACTGTGGCCGTTGCAGGCATTTGATCCCAACGCTGAGTTTGTGGTCTTTGAACGCAAGCTGCCGCATTGGGCTCAGGTCGGAACGGTGGCGTTCATCACTTGGCGGACGAACGACTCGGTCCCGCAGTCGGTGCTGAATCGCTGGCACGCGGATCGAGACGATTGGCTGCGGAAGCGCGGCATCAATCCCAAAGCGGACGACTGGCGTCAGCAGTTGCGAAAATTGGATCGCTCGCAGCAGGGTGAGTTCGTGCGGATGTTCTCCGAGCGCTGGCATCGCCACTTGGATGCCTGCCACGGAGCGTGCGTGTTGCGGCAGCCGGACCTCTCGCAGATCGTTGCCGAGAGCTTGCTCAAGTTCGACGGCGACCGCTATGAGTTGACCGACTTCATCGTGATGCCCAATCACGTTCATCTCTTGGCCGCGTTCGCGACCGAAGAAGGAATGCTGAATCAATGCGAAGGCTGGAAGCACTATCAAGCCACGATGCTCAATCGGAAGCTGGGCCGGTCGGGCCGCTTTTGGCAGCAAGACGGCTTTGATCACCTCGTGCGCTCGGCCGAGCAATTCGACGCCCTCCGCCGCTACATCGCCGCGAACTCCGGTAAGGCGCGCCTCGCGCCGACCGAGTTCCGTCACTACTCCAAACCAATCCCGTCGCTCGCCGCAAAGTAGCCTCTTGCAATGTAGCCCTCCTCAAAGTAGCCCTCACCGCTCCGCGTGAGGAAAGCCGAACGTCGTTCGGCGATCATTTGCTCGAACGACATTCAACCGTCAAGCACGCTTCCTTAACGCGGAATGCGCGAACGGCACGGTTTGGAGATACCGGGCTTGGTGCGTGCTCGGCTTTCCTCACGCGGAGCGGTGAGGGCTACATTCGGGCAGGCGTCTTGTTCCGCTGACGGTGGTACTTCAGACCGGGAAGAAAGAAACTCAGACCCGAGGCGATGCCAAACAAAGTGATGCTGAAATCGGGAATCGGACACAATCGCATCAGCGCCATCACGATTCCCGTAACGAACATCGCGACCGCTTGAAAGTAGAACCGGCCAGACAGGACTCCGGCTTTGACCAGGAAGACCATACCGCTAATGAGCCCCAGCACCGGCGAGAGCGACAGCACGTCCAAGCCTAACGACCACTCGACGACGTAGAGTCCGGTGCTGGCGATCATGCTGCCGGCCCAAGTGTGAGCGATTTGGCGTTCGACGAAGGTGATGGGGCCAGCTCGGCGACGCAGGCTCCAGAAGCACGCGGCCCAGATGCCCAACAGCACGACCCACAGGCCCGGATAGACCCAGCGTGATTTCACATCGCAGAGCAGCAGCACGTTGGTCAGCACGCTCATCAAGAAGATCACGACGGCGTGCCACATCCAGAGCAAACCCCAGTTCTGCAAGACGACCGCATGATGTGTTTCGCGGAAGGCTCGGCTGAGGATTTGCGAGAAGTGACCCGATCGCGCGGAGATCGGCTCGTGATTCAAGAACGCTTGCAGATCGTCGGCGAGCGCATCGGCGGTCGCGTATCGCAGGTCGCTCGGCTTTTGCAGGCACTTGAGCGCGATGAGTTCGAGGTCGGGATCGGCTTGAGGATTGAGCACTCGCGGCGGGATCGGGTCTTGTTCGAGCACCTGCAAGATCGTGTCCACCGGCGACGCCGCTTGAAACGGTGGCCGACCGGTGAGCATTGCAAACAAGATCGCACCGAGGCTGTAAACATCGCTGGCCGGGCCAACTTCACCGCGTTGGCCAGCGGCTTGTTCGGGAGCCATGTAGCTCGGCGTGCCGAGCACCGCGCCGGTCGCGGTGAGTTGTGTGATTTCGATGTCGTTTAACCGCCACGCCATCGGCGTGCGCGAAGTCAGTCGCGGTCCTTCGCTGTCGCCCACGCCGTTGGCGTTGGGGTTAAACGAGTTGCCTGGCAGCCGTTTCGCCAAGCCGAAGTCGGTCACGTATGGACGGCCTTCGTGATCGATCAAAATGTTCGACGGTTTGAGGTCGCGATGCAGAATGCCGAGCCGATGCGCTTCAGCGACTGCTCGGCAAATCGGGATCAGTAACTCAGCGGCATCACGTGACGGCAGCGGGCCATCGGCAAGACGCTTCGCCAGCGTTGTCCCCTCGACCAGCGGCATACTGAAGAACGGCTGACCGTCGAGTTCGCCGACTTCATATACTGAGACCACATGCGGATGCTTGAGCTTTCCGGCCGCTTCGGCTTCGGCTCGGAAGCGAGACAAATCCGTCGCTGAGGCGAGCCGGCCGGGCAAGATCATCTTCAAAGCGACGGCGCGATTGAGGCTAATTTGAGTCGCTCGATAAACGACTCCCATGCCGCCACGGCCGATCTCTTCAAGCAACTCGAAGTCGCCGACGCGGCGTGGAAATGACGCTGATGTTCGTCCCACGCCGTCGTCAACGAGCACGGGCGTTTGGCTCAAATCATCGCGAGAGAAGCTGCCGAAGTCTTCGGCGAGCATCGCGGTTGCCCATAGCTCGCGCAGCTCCGCTTGAAGTTCTGGATGCTCACGCGTCGCGGCTGCGAAGTCGGGCATTCGGCCATCGCGCGACGACGCGATCAGTTGGTCCAGCAGAGCAAACAGCAGTTCGTCGCGGTCGTCGTCCATGTTGTTGGCATGGTTGACCAACAGTCGTTTAACCGCAAGCCGCAGGCGTGCGGTTAACTGACGCGGCGGAGCCGCAACCAATGTGGCACGACGCTCCGCGTCGTGAATCGCGACGCGGAGCGTCGCGCCACAATGCGTGCAGGCTGACAAGAAATCGCAAGCTAATAGTACGATTCACAGCAACTCGTGAATCGGCTTCACATCCGCATCGACCAAGTATTGCGGGCGGCCTTGGAGGTCTTGAACGGTCGTGTTCGCGCCGTCGATGCCCAGATGGTTGTAGAGCGTCGCGAAGACTTCTGGGAACGTGACCGGTCGATCGACTGCTTCACCGGCGATCTTGTCGGAGGCTCCGATGACTTGCCCCGCACGGATGCCGCCGCCCGCGAGCAAAGCGCACGCGAGGCGCGGCCAGTGGTCGCGGCCGACTTGCTTGCTGATGACCGGAGTCCGGCCGAACTCGCCCCAGACGAGGATCAGCGTGTCATCGAGCATCCCGCGCACTTGCAGGTCATCGACCAGCGTTGTGATCGCGTTGTCGAAGACCGGAAAATCTTCTTTCTCGCGATTGAAGATCGTGTTGTACGAACCGCCGTGCCAGTCCCACTTGCTGTAGTTCAACGTAACGACTCGCACACCCGCTTCGATCAATCGCCGAGCCATCAACATGCTTTGCGGGACGCGCGGCGCGCCGTTGCCGTCGATCATGTCCTTCGTGTTGCCGGTGCCGTAACGAGCGACAATGCGCGGGTCTTCTTTCGACAGATCGAGTGCATCGGCCAAGCGAGATGACGTCAGCAAATCCATCGCTTGCCGAGTAAACGTGTCGAGCCCGTCCATCATCCCTTTCGCATCAACGCCGCGGCGGAAGCGATCAACGCTCGACAGCAGAGCCTTGCGATCGCCGAGCCGTTCCGGCGTCACGCCGTTGAGCACCATGTCATCGCGCGTCGATCCGAGCGGACGAAAACCTGATTGACCGACTCCGAGGAAGCCCGGTCCTGGTTCGTTGTACGGCCCGTGAGTGCAGGTGTAGCAGAGGCTGACATACGGCGGCGTCGCGGGATCAACCGGTCCTTTGACTTTCGAGACTGTCGATCCGAATTGCGGCCAACCTCCGGTCGGCACACCCGCGCCGCGCGGCGGGCGGCCGGTGAAACATTGCGTCGCATCGTGCTCGGCCTGAGCACCGACCAGCGAGCGGATCGGCACGAAGCGATCCATCATGGTGGCCATCTTCGGCAACAGTTCGCCAATCTCGATGCCGGGGACGTTTGTCGGAATCGGCTTCCACGGGCCAGCGATCTCGGAGGGCGCGAATGGCTTCAAATCGAAGAGGTCTTGGTGCGGAGGACCACCGACCAAATAGATCATGATCACGGACTTCGGTCGCTTGGTCGCCGATTCGGCTCGCGCGTCGGCCGCCAGCAATTGCGACAGCGTCAATCCGCCCCAGCCGAGTCCACCGATCCGCAAGAAATTGCGGCGCGACATTCCGTCGCAGAATTGCTGGTGATCCGACTGGCCGAGAAGCGTCAGCATGTTTCGTCTTCCTGTTCCGCGTTGATCGTACCGTATCACTCAGAAGATCGGCCGAGGATCGCATCGGACATGACTGATGCCACCAAGCTTCGATTCCTGATCTTCATCATTCTGCCCCCATCATTCTGCCAAAGAAACGGGTTGGCAGAATGATGAAGTCAAAGAGGAGCGGCTGATCCTTCGATGCCGAGGACCGTTCGCAGCCGCCGTAATGCTCGCAGGTATCTCATGCCAGCGGCGGGCTGCGAGAGGCCGAGCAGTTCGGCGACCTCGCTGTTGCCGAGTTGTTCACAATGCCGCATCAGCAAGATCTCGCGGTCAACGTCGTCGAGTTGATCGAGGGCTCCAAGGAATCGCGTTTCAATCTCTTTACGAATCGAAGCCGCTGCTGGCGTGAGTTCTTGATCGCTGATCTGCGCGAACAAGTCGAATGCCGAGGAAACGTCGGCCGATTGCGGAGCGTGTTGTTCGCGCGTAACGCTGCGGCGTTGAGCTCGATGCCGCCGATGCACGTCGATCATGCGGTCCTTGGCGAGATGCCGTAGCCACAGATGAAACGGCATCGAGCCATTCTGAATAAAGTCGGTCAATCGGCCGTGAGCTTCCAGCAGCACGTCCTGCACGACGTCGCTGGCATCGACTCGCCCAGCGACTGCGCGGTCCAGCCGAGCTTGAACCATGCGCCTTAACGAGTCGCGATGTCGCTCCAGCAATTCGTTGACCGCGGCGGAGTCTCCGTCTCGTGCGGCATGCAACAACTGCTGTGTCTGTTCCGAATCGGGAAGCATCTTGGCACGCCAGCCTTTCCCGGCCGGCGGCTACTCAATCGCCGCCACGGCTTCCGCTTCGTTGGGAAGCAACGGCCACAACTTGTCGAGGTGGGTGACTTCCAGCACTTCGCGGCAGTACGACGTCAGACCCGCCAGCGCAAACTTTCCGCCCGCTCCATTCACGCGATTCC
>JAYVQJ010000613.1:0-6711 GCA_043777235.1 Planctomycetia bacterium | reverse complement strand
CCTGGTATCATGCCGATCTTGCGAGGAAACGGGCCGGCCGGCAACTCCGCCGCAGAACCGATTCACTCGAAGAGATTCGATCGGCACGTCGATGGTCCTACGTCGGCAACCAACAGCAGTCAGCGCACTCTGCGCGAATTGAGAGCGACTGGACGACGTGTGGAACTCAACTCACCGAGTAACGGATTGACCGCATTGATGACCAGTCTGGTTTATGACGTCGCGACTCGCACCGCCACGTTGGCCGCGATCCGGTCGTCGGACAAATCGAAAGGTCAGGAACTGACGACCGTCATCGTGCAGCACAAGACCTCGAACACCGAACTGAGCAGTCCGCGGCTCCGAATGACTCACGATGAAGCCGGACAGATTGTCTCGGCCGATGGCGAAGGCTCCGGACGGATGCGCCGACGCTTACCCGACTCCAACGTCATCGACATGTCGGCGAAGTGGCAGGAAAGCTTCGATCTACGCCCCGTCTCCGATAGTGAAATGGATTTGCTCACGCTCGTCGGAAGTGCGGTGATGCAACAACCAAGCCGCAAGACCGGACTCAAAGGAGATCAAATCCAACTGTGGCTCGATCGCCCCGCGAACATCGCAGCGGACGGTCCTGAAATCCGTGCCGCGTCACGCACTGACCGCAACAAAGTCACCGTTACTTCCAACGAAACGACACCCCGTTCGGTTCCCGATCCTGCGGCTCGCGCGTTTCGGCCCCGACAGCTTCAAGCTCAGGACAACGTCGTCGTGGTCAGCCCGCAGATGAACGCGGAGACGACACGGTTCATTGTCAACTTCGAGAACTCACCGGCATCGACCAACGAACAGGCGAGCATGAAGAAGCCACGTTCGCACGTGCGTCAAGCAGCAGGAAACGACGACGATCGCACCTCCAAGTCGAAGACGAAGTCGTCCGGCAAACACGAGCCACCGAAGACACCGTCCGAGCCTCTGCAATTCCGAGCCGATCTGATCCGTGCGAATGTGCGACTGGCGGATGATTCTCGCGCTGTCGCTAACAGTGACGAACTTCAAGCCGAACTGATTGATGTTTGGTCCGAAGGGAAGGTCGATCTTCAACAACCGCACGACGGCGAGACCGAGCCGTTGCGGCTGCTGGGTGATCGGCTGCATCTGCAAAATGCCGGCCGCGACGGCGAGCAAGTGCTGCATGTCTTCGGTCAGCCGGCCACGATTCGAGCTCGTGGATTTGATCTCGAAGGAGACGAAGTCTGTCTCGACCGATTCAACAACCGCGCTTGGGTCGATGGCGCGGGCCAACTAAATATGCCGGTCAAGAACGATCCGTTTGACGGACGATCACTCGATAGTCCCGCGCTGCTGACCGTTACGTGGAAAGAAAAGATGCTCTTCGACGGTCAAACGGCGACGTTCTTGGATGACGTGAAGGCTCTGCTCAAAAACAGCCGCTTGACGTGCGAAGAAATGGAGGTCGTGCTGACCGAACAAATCTCGTTTCGCGATGACGTCGGGCCGGCAGCGACCGCCGAAGTTCAGCGCGTGATTTGCAAAGACGGAGTCAAAGTCGATCACAAGCAGTACGTCAACGATGACCAGACGGAGATTCGACACGGCGAGTTTGCCACGCTAACGCTCGATCAAACCAGCGGGCGAATGGTGGGCGTCGGTCCCGGTAAGATCGACCTCTGGCGTCCCGGACAAGGCAAACGAGCGGCGCTCGGACCACGAGCCGTTGCACAAGCGAATCGGCCACTCGAATCTGACGTCGCGAATTGGGACTTCACGCGCGTCACTTTCCAAGGGACGACGGTCGGCAATCTCCGCGATCGGCAGACGAAGTTTCAGGACCGAGTTCACATCACCTACGGCCCTGTCGCACGTCCGCTCGACACGATCAACCCGGATCATCTCCCCAAGGACGGCGGCGATTTGGAATGCGACTCGTTGCAAATCATCCAAGTCAAACCGACTGGCACACAGAAGCCGCATATCGAACTGGAGGCTAAAGGGAACGCGAAACTTGAAGGCCGCACGTTCAACGCTCGCGCCGACGAGATCACGTTCGACGAATCAAAGCAGCTCTACACGTTGCGAGCCACTGGAAATCGGCAGGCGACGATTTGGCGACAAACGACCTCCAACGGTGAACCGAGCGAAGCCTCGGCAAAAACCTGGCGATTCATCCCGTCGACCAACTATCTGCGGGCCGATCAGACGACAGGAATTCGTGGCACAACTGACACTTCTCGCTGAAGCCGACTACGGCAGCCAAGATCTGAGCCGGAACGCGCTAGCGTCCGGTTTCTGACCAGAAAACCGGACGCTAGCGCGTTCCGGCTCATCGGCTGTCGGCTTCAGCGAGCAGTGTCCACAAATTGAGTGCGACAGTGCCGAGCTTCTGCGGCGACTTTGACACAGTCGCGGTGGGGTTTGGAATTGCTACGATGCTCGCCGCCTTGCCGCACAGGAAATCCGCATGTCTGAAGCTGCTCCGCCACCCAATGCCTCCGTCGAGGACTCCGAAGCCGCCGCTCGCGAGCGGGAAGCTCAAGCCATTCGTGGTCTCGCGATGGCCTACTCGCGGATGCGCGAGGAAATCGGCAAGGTCATCGTCGGCCAGCGCGACGTCGTCGATCAATTATTGATTTCGCTATTCAGCGGCGGACACAGCTTGCTGATCGGAGTGCCGGGACTGGCCAAGACGCTGTTGGTCAACACGCTCTCGCGCATCTTGTCGCTGTCGTTCCGCCGGATTCAGTTCACGCCCGACTTGATGCCGTCAGACATCACCGGCACCGACATCCTGCGTGACGATCCCGAAACCGGCCAGCGGAGCTTCCAGTTCATGCAAGGCCCGATTTTCACGAACATCCTGCTGGCGGACGAAATCAACCGCACGCCGCCGAAGACGCAGGCCGCGCTGCTGGAAGCCATGCAAGAGCGGCACGTCACCGTCGGCACCAACAGTTTTTTGTTGCCCGCTCCATTCTTCGTGCTCGCCACGCAGAACCCCATCGAGCAAGAAGGGACGTACCCGCTTCCCGAAGCGCAGCTCGACCGGTTCATGTTCAACATCATCGTGTCGTATCCGAACGCGGCCGAGGAGCTCCGCATCCTCAAGCAGACGACCGGTGGAGAAAATCCGCAGCTCACACCGGCGCTCAACGGTCGGCAGATTCTCGCGCTGCAAGAAGTCGTCCGCAAAGTGCCGGTCGCCGAGCACGTCTTCATTTACGCGCGCGACTTGGTCCGAGCAACTCGGCCGAACGAACCGGATGCGATGGACTTCGTCAAAAAATACATCGGCTGGGGAGCCGGCCCGCGCGCCGGTCAGTATCTCATCCTCGGTGCGAAGGCCCGCGCGATTCTCGAAGGTCGCTTTCACGTCAGTCCTGAAGACATCAAAGCGGTCGCTCACCCAGTCCTTCGGCATCGCATCGTGACGACGTTTCAAGCTCACAGCGAAGGGGTTTCGTCCGATCGCGTAGTCGACATGCTGCTGGAGAAGATCCCGGTCGAAGTCCAGCAGCGAGCCGCGAAATTGGCGGGGAAATGACCGTAGACCAGTCACTCCGTGACTGGAATGCGAGTCATGGAATGACTCGCCGACTTTGGTCTAGACGGCTTTCGCGAAAGCTGACACAACCCCGCCCACTTGGGGGGCGTTGGAGAAGTTCATGTCGAAGCGAGCCGGTTGGATTTGCGCGTTGGTCATCGTGTTGTGCTTGCCGGGCTGTGGCCTGATGCAGTCGGCCAGAAGCATGACTCGTGAGTCCATGAAGTCGATGAAAGTTCAGCCGAACGGCTACCGCGACACGACCAGTGAAACCGAAGACGAATGGACCAGCGTTGGCCGTACCGCCAGCACGGTTCGCGGCATCGAGAAAGATGAAGACCCGCTCCGCAAGTGGATGCTCTCACCCAAGGCGATGAGCATCGAACGCAACTTGGGCATCGAGTAGTTGCCAAACGTAGGCGACTCGCTCCTGCGACTCGCATTCCGATCGTCAATCGACTCTCGACGCCACACTTCGTTGTGGTCACAGAAGCATGGCGAATCTCAGTTGCGGAGCAACTGAGCTATGGCAGATCCAGGATCGGCTTGATGACCTGGCAGCCGATCGCGCTGAGATCGCACTTGAGCCGCTCAAACATGGCTGCGTCGGAATAGGTGCCGACGATCGCTCCGCCTGACCCGGCGAATTTCGCACTGGCTCCGACACTGCGTGCGACTTCGATCATCTGAATATGTTTGGTCGCCAACTGACAAATGCTGCGGCGCGTGTTGAAGTTCTCGTCGATCAGAGTCGCCAGCCGTGTGGTGTCGTGATTCAAAATGGCGTCGCGAGCCAACGCTGCCAATGCAGCGAACTTGAGCATCGCGGCCAACACCGCCGGATCACCGGCTTGATAGCGGGCTCGCAATGGATTGTGGACCGCTTCCGTCGGTTCGCTGTCCTCCGCGCTGTAGGCCACGTATAGCAACGGCAGAAGCGTCGGGTCGAGCGGTTCATAGACACCGCATTGCAATCCCATCTGCTCGACCATGTGGTCCTTGGCGAAGTCCATGTAGACCAGGCCGCCGTAGATTTGGATGACTCGATCTTGCAGTCCGGCCGCGATGCCCAGTTCGCCCGTTTCGACGCTCAGCACCAGCGACGGCTGAACCTGTTTGGGAATCTCGATGCCGTAGAAATCCATCAGCGCTCGCAGCGTCGCCACGATGATGGCGCTCGAACCGGCCAGCCCGACTTGCCGAGGAATGTTGCTCTGATACCGCACCGAGAAATTGCGGTCGTGTAGCTTGAGATTGTTTCGCTGACAGAACTCGACGAACCGTTTGATGGTGGCTTTGACGAGCCGCACTCCGCCGTAATAGCCGTGCAAGCGGACGTCCTGAGTCAGTTCTTTCACCGATCGAAAGCGACTGCGGTCTTCTTGGCTGAGGACAATTTCGATGTCTTCCCACTCGTATAAGACAACTTCAGCCCAGAAGTTTTTCACAGTCAACGAGATCGTCTTGCCGAAATAGCCATCCGACGGATTGCCAACCAATCCGGCTCGTGCATACGCGCGATGTTTTAGCAGATCCATGAGAAACCCCGATTGCGAAATCCCAATTTCCAAATCTCAATGTCCAATGAAATCCCAAATCCCCGGACTCGAACAGATTGCCGGTGTGATGTAGTCGCCTCCACCGACCCCGCGTCAGTGGGACGACGACTGACTAGCAAGGCAGTCGTTGCTTCCACCGACGCAGAGTCATTGGTACCTACACAAGTCCCGGAGGGACGACCTAATAAAGCCGGGGGTGAAACCCCCGGATGGAAATCACACAATGTTTTTGAGCCCCGGCGGGGCGACCGATGGTGAACTCGCCGTTCAAATCGGTCGCCCCTCCGGGGCTTGACGGTCTCATCGACGAATCTCCGGGGACTTTCGTCCCCGGCTTTATTCGATCGCCGCTCCGCGGCTACGCTCTCTCGATGACTTGAGTCGATACCAATGACGCAGGGTCGATAGAGGCGATTGGACATTCAACCCAACAGCTTTCGCACATGCTCCCGCAGCATTGCACCGTACTGCGGGTCGGCGAGCGCGAACTCGACGAACGCTTGGAAATAGCTTTCGAAGTTACCGATGTCGAATCGCCGTTCGTGCTCCGACAGTTTGACGCCGATCCCTTTGTGGCCGCGCTTGAGCAGAATGCGTATCGCGTCGGTGAGCTGAATCTCGCCTCCCTTTCCCGGCTTGGTTTCGGCGAGCGCGTCGAAGATCACCGGACTGAAGACGTATCGAGCGGCAACGGCCAGCCTGCTGGGAGCGTCTGCCACGCTCGGCTTTTCGATCAGATCAGCCAACTCGAAAACATCGCCGACAGTCCCTTTCGGTTTGGCGATGCCGTAATGGACGACCTCCTCGGCCGCGACTTCCTCGAAGCAGACGACGATGTCGGCTTTCTCACGTTCGAAGACGGCGGTCATGCGCGAGACGATGTCTGACTCGGCATTCAAGCCAATGATCGAATCGCCGAGTGCGACGACGAACGGATGCGCTCCGATCATCGCTTTGCCGCAGAGGACCGCGTGACCGAGACCCAACTGACGGCGCTGCCGAGTATAAAAATACTCGACGTCCTCCCGTTCGAACTGCAACTCGGCAAGCTGTTCCTCGCGGCCAGTCTCGCGGAGATACGTGACGAGCGGCGCGTCGATGTCGAAGTGATTCTCGATCGACGTCTTCCCTTGCCCGGTGATGAACAACACCTGCCGGATGCCGGAGTTCACCAACTCTTCGACGACATATTGCACGACCGGCTTGCGGCCGACCGGCAGCATTTCCTTCGGCTGCGACTTGGTCGCCGGCAACATCCGTGTTCCCCAACCGGCCACGGGCACCAAAGCAAGATCGATCATCGACTCCCTTTCGACGACTTGAGCGAAAAGTTGAACGGCGGGACTGTAGCAGATCGCTCACGAACGTCCGAGCATTTCCGGCAACGACCGCAACAGACTCAGGCCGGCAGCAGTGCGGTCGTCTCATCGAAGCCACAGACGAGATTGAAATTCTGCACCGCGACGCCGGAGGCTCCTTTGATGAGGTTGTCCAGGCAGGCGATCACAATGAGTTGCTCGCGACAGAATCGAACGGTGATGTCGCAATAGTTCGTGAAGGCGGAGTCCTTTGTGCTCGGCAAGTGATCGACGACTCGGATGAACGGCTTGC
>JAYVQJ010000612.1:0-1754 GCA_043777235.1 Planctomycetia bacterium | reverse complement strand
GCGCCGCGCGGATTTGTCGTCGCGCTGCACGGGATTCAAAGTCATAGCGGCTGGTACGAGTACTCCAGCGGCCGGCTGTGTGAAGCGGGATACGACGTGCTGTTTCTCGATCGACGCGGTTCTGGGCAGAACTTTTCGCGGCGCGGCGATGTGTCGCACGGAGACCGGCTGATCAACGACGTCGTGCAAGTTCTGTCGGATGTTCGTCGGCATCGCGATCAAGTGGCACCAAGTGCTCCAGTCGTGTTGCTGTCCGTCAGTTGGGGCGGCAAGCTGGCCGCGATCACGGCGGCTCGGCGGCCAGAGTTGGTTGATGCAATTGCGCTGCTCTATCCGGGACTGTGCGCTCGGGTGCAGCCGACGGCTTGGCAGCACGCGCGGTTGAACTTGGCTCGACGGCTCGATGTTCGGCACAAGCGGGTCGAGATTCCGCTCAATGATCCGGCGCTCTTCACGGCCGAGCCGCGTTGGCAGGAGTTCATCCGCAACGATCCGCTCGTTCTGCGCGAAGTGACTTCCGGTTTCCTTTTGGCACACCAGGATTTGACGCGCGAGTCGTTGGCATCCGCTCCGCAGATTCGCTGTCCGGCGCTGCTGATGCTCGCGGGACGGGATCAGATCATCGACAACGAGGCGTCCAAAAGTTGGGCGCGGCAACTCGGCACAAGCCAGTTCACGCTCCACGAATACCCCGATGCCCAGCACACGCTGGAGTTCGAGCCGCAGCCGGATCGCTTCGTGAACGACTTGTTGGCGTGGTTGAAATCTGGCGGAGGTCCGACCGCAAAGTAGACCGGTCACTCCGTGACCGGAATTCGGGTCACGGAGTGACCCGTCTACAATTGGGTGGCCATCCTCCGGCGTTGAAGTCTTCCGGTCAGTCAAACCATGCGGGTCCGGCAAACTTTCGCGAGAGCCGCACGATCCGGCTCTTCGGAGTTGTCGCTGCGAGACTGAACCCATCCCCGTTCGCCAGTCGATGGAACGGGCATGTCCACGACGCTCGCCACGAACGAACAACTTCGGCTGGGTTTCCTGACCGCGATTCACCTCGAAAATCGCGGCCATGTTGCCGGCTTGCTGGTGACGAACAAGTATGGTCGGCCGCTGGAGTTTCAATGCACGGCTCCGGTGCGGCCGAATCGGACTCAAGAATTGTTGTACGGCCCGACGCTCGTACCGTTTCTGCTGGGCGAACTGCTCAGCAAGACGCTGGTCGAACGAATCGGCGTCAAGCCGCATGTTCTGCTGACGGATCGAACCGAAATGCTGGACGCTCGACTGCATGTCTCGCTGCCGGTCGCATGTGTGACCAAGGGAGAGACGCTGCGAATCGGTAAGCAGTCGTTTTCGTTGCACTCCGAGTTCGGCGACGATCTCAAGACGTTTGAGAAGCTCGCCAAAGAGATGGCGTTAGATGCTGACCTGCTCGAACCACTCGACCGGGTGCGTGAAGCGTTGCAAGAGACGATGAAACAAGCAGCATGACCCTGGAGTGCTGCGGCTCGACGCAGCCCTCCATTCAAGTGGAGAAAATCATTCGATGATGCCGGAACCCTTCGGCGTTGAGCGATTTTCAGTTCGGGAGTTCTACGAATTTGGAAACCATTTTGGTTCTTGAATGGAGGGCGGTGTCGAGCCACCGCACTCCAAGGAGTCGAGCGAGTGGACTCGGACATCGCGATTAATGTCACGGAAATGACATTGGGCCTGACGGCTGAACTTTACTCGTCGGGCTTGAACGGTGCGCTGCG
>JAYVQJ010000611.1:0-1758 GCA_043777235.1 Planctomycetia bacterium | reverse complement strand
CGAGGACAGCATCCGGTTTTACTTCCTGGGCGAAGACCCGTCGAAGCGAGTCGAACACCACGGCCAAAAGCCGAGCATCGACTTCAACGACGCCTTGATCGTTTGAAGCTGGTTCGGAATGGTCTCGAGCCGCATTGTCAATGACTTGCTTGCAGCGACCGATTTGGGCACGATCGGCCGCCGCTTCCAATTTGCGAACCAGGAGTGGCGACGAACAGTCGGCTGGTTCGCGAATCCTGAATCCTCCACCATTGCAGGGAGTTCCAGAAAATGGTCGAGCGACACCAAGACTCGGAGCGATCGCTCCGACCGAGGTCCGCGAAACCTGAACTGCAATCTCGGCCGCCGTACCGAGTTACCCCAGCGGCCTTTCCCCTCGCTCATCAGCGGGGGGCGGATTGAAACCTGGTCCAGATATCTGACACCTAGAGTCATACATCTTTCCCCTCGTTCATCTACTGGGCGAGGGTATTTTGATTTGGCTCAGTTCAATCCACGTTCAGAATTGGCCTAGCGGCTCACAACGAAGCCAAGTGGCTCCGTTGGCCAATTCTGAACGTGGATTGAACTGAGCCTGAATTTGGAGCAGACCGTTCGGTCGTGCGACTCAATTGGGGATCATGATGCGAGTGCATGGAAACACGCTTTATGTGCAGACGGACGGGGCTTATCTCCGCAAAGACGGGGAGACCGTCAAAGTGGAAGTGGAGCGTGAGGCTCGGCTGACGGTGCCGCTGCATCATCTCGAAGGGATCGTCTGCTTTGGTCGGGTCTCGATCAGTCCGCCGTTGATGGCGGAGTGTTGCGAGCGGGACATCGGCATCTCGTGGATGACGGAGAGCGGTCGATTTCAGTGTCGCGTGGTCGGTGTCGAATCGGGCAACGTGCTGTTGCGCCGGCAGCAATATCGAATCGCGGATGCCGAAGCGACCGCGTTGCCGATCGCACGCTCGATGGTGGCGGCAAAAATTCAGAACAGCCGCACGGTGTTGTTGCGCGGTGCTCGTGAAGCGGAGGACTCCGAAGCTGCAGCCACACTGCGTCGAGCGGTCGATCGTTTGGAGTGTTCGATTCAATCCTTGCCGCAGGCCGAGACTCTGAACGTGGTGCGTGGCTGCGAGGGTGAGGCGGCTCGCGTGTACTTCGAGTCGTTCAATCTGTTGTTGAAGCAGCAGCGTGAGCACTTCACGATGACCGAACGTTCGCGGCGGCCTCCGAAAGATCCGCTCAATGCACTGCTGTCGTTTGTTTACAGCGTGCTGACTCATGACATGGCTGCCGCGTTAAGCACGACGGGGCTTGATCCGGCGGTGGGGTTCCTCCATGCGGATCGGCCAGGTCGCCTGTCGCTCGCGCTGGATTTGCTCGAAGAGTTTCGCGCCGTGATCGCCGATCGTTTGGTGCTCAGTCTCATCAACCTGAAGCAAGTGCAGCCTGATGGATTCGAGATTCAGCCGACCGGTGCGGTCGTGATGAACTCGTCGACACGCCGGGCCGTGCTGTCCGCGCTGGTGCAACGCAAGCGAGAGGAGCTGACTCATCCATTGTTCGATGCCAAGGTTTCCATCGGTCTGTTGCCCTTGCTTCAAGCTCGACTCTTGGCTCGGCACGTTCGCGGGGAGTTGCCCGTCTATCCAGCGTTCATGAGTAAGTAGTTTCTTATACGTATCGCAAGAAATCACTGCGCGTTTGCCCGTTCGGCTCGTCACGCGGAGCGGTGACGGCTACGTAGCCATCATCGCTCCGTCTTTGGACCGG
>JAYVQJ010000610.1:0-6731 GCA_043777235.1 Planctomycetia bacterium | reverse complement strand
GTCGCGAAGTCACCACGTCCCGCGACGGCCAGGGAAGGCCGTCCTACGAGGCGTCGTCGCCATTCGGCGATGAGACAATCTCAATACCTTGGCAGACTTGGATCGATCTCAATCGCCCATTGATCGATTCCGCCCGCCATGCTTTGAGCGTTCGAATATCCTTGCTGACGCAGCCAGTTGATGACTCGCAGGCTTCGGCCGCCATGATGGCAATGGACAACGATGTCGGCGTCACGCTGCGATTCCAATTCCGCGATCCGGCTCTGAATCTCGCTCATTGGCAGCAGCGTGGCCTGCGAAATCGAGACGGTCTGATGCTCGTTCGGTTCGCGGCAATCCAGAAACACAAACTTGTCGCCGGTATCCAGCCGAGACTTCACTTGAGCACAAGTCACTTCCAACGGAACAGCGTTTTGTGGAGCAGACATTTCGGCGGCATCACCTTTCTGAAATGCAATTGTTTGGCAGCGTCACGGCCCAAGTTCGCGGCAGATTGTACGTCGAACAATTGCGATCGGGGAACACGGCGGACGCCAGACTGAGGACCACTCGCCGATTCGTCAACGCGGTGGCAGTTTCCGATTCCGTAAAACCTATTCGCCTTCCTTGAATCTCCCCAAGCAGCCGTTACCGTTGCCGAAATTTGCGCGCGAAAATTTTTGCGCCAAGGGAGTTTTTGAGCTTCGCCCCGACAAAATTGAGGACGTCTCCGTGCCGCGACGAAATGACATTCACAAGATTCTGATTATTGGCTCCGGCCCGATCGTCATCGGGCAAGCCTGTGAGTTCGACTATTCGGGAACGCAGGCCTGCAAGGCTCTGCGCGAAGAAGGTTACGAGGTCATCCTGGTGAACTCGAACCCGGCCACGATCATGACCGACCCGGAGACCGCCGATCGGACCTACGTCGAGCCGATCACCTGGGAATACGTCAGAAAGATCATCGAGAAAGAGCGTCCGGACGCCATATTGCCGACGCTGGGTGGCCAGACCGGCTTGAACACTGCGATGGAGTTGTTTCGCCGCGGTGTGCTCGCCGAATTCAACTGCGAACTGATCGGAGCGAAGGCCGACGTCATCAAGAAGGCCGAAGAACGAGACACCTTCAAGCAGGCGATGATCAAGATCGGACTCGACGTCCCAGTCTCGGCCGTCGTTCACAACATCGATGAGGCTCGCGACGCACTGCAACTGGTCGGGCTGCCGGCGATCATCCGAGCCAGCTTCACACTCGGCGGCACCGGCGGCGGTATCGCCTACAACCGAGACGAGTACGAGGACAAAGTCCGCAAAGGACTCGCACTCTCGCCCGTCAACGAAGTGCTGATCGAAGAATCGGTCATCGGTTGGAAAGAGTACGAAATGGAAGTGATGCGCGACGTCGCTGACAACGTCGTCATCATTTGCGCGATCGAGAACTTCGATCCGATGGGAGTTCATACCGGTGACTCGATCACGGTCGCTCCGGCGCAAACGCTGACGGACAAGGAATACCAGCGGATGCGCGACGCCACGATCGCCTGCATGCGCGAGATCGGCGTCGAGACCGGCGGCTCGAACGTGCAGTTCGCGATCAATCCGAAGACCGGCCGCATGATCATCATCGAGATGAACCCGCGCGTGTCGCGATCGTCGGCACTCGCCTCGAAAGCAACCGGATTCCCGATCGCGAAGATCGCGGCCAAGCTGGCGGTCGGCTATCGGCTGGACGAAATCCAAAACGACATCACGCGTGAAACGCTCGCCTGCTTCGAACCGACGATTGACTATGTCGTCACGAAAATTCCGCGATGGGCGTTCGAGAAATTCCCGGATGCTGATGCGACACTGACCATCCAAATGAAGTCGGTCGGCGAAACGATGGCAATCGGCCGCACGTTCAAGGAGTCATTCCAAAAAGCTCTGCGCGGGTTAGAGACCGGACACTTCGGACTCGGCGGCGGCAAGAAAGATTTGTGGGGCACGGCCGAACAACCAAGCCTCGACCAAATCGAATCGAAGCTTTCCGTCCCGAACGCCGATCGCGTGCAGTATCTGCGGTACGCCCTCAAGGCCGGGATGTCGATCGAACACATCTTCGAGTTGACCAACATCGACCGCTGGTTCCTGAATCACCTCCGCGAGATCGTCGAGTTGGAAAGCGAAATCCGCGCGGTGCCGAAGCTCGAAGCGGCCGACGCGGCGATGATCTGGCGCTTCAAGCAAGCCGGCTTCTCGGATCAGCAACTTGCCTGTTGGTGGGACGTCACCGAAATGGATGTCCGCCGTTATCGCAAACGGCTTGGCATCGAAGCGACCTTCAAACAAGTCGATACCTGCGCCGCCGAATTCCCCGCGTTCACGCCGTATTACTACTCGACCTACGAATCCGAAGACGAGACGCCCGCGAGAGAGCCGGGCAAAAAGCGAATCATGATTCTCGGTGGCGGCCCGAACCGCATCGGCCAGGGGATCGAGTTCGATTACTGCTGCTGTCACGCCAGCTTCGCGCTGCGAGAACTCGGCATCGAGTCGATCATGGTCAACTCGAACCCGGAAACGGTCAGCACGGATTACGACACGTCGGACATCTTGTTCTTCGAGCCACTGACGACCGAGGACGTGCTCAATATTGTGGACCGGATGCAGCCTGACGGCGTGATCGTGCAGTTCGGCGGGCAGACGCCGCTGAATCTCGCAAAGGGACTCGAAGCGGCCGGAGTGAAGATCATCGGCACGTCGCCGGACATGATCGACGCGGCCGAAGATCGCAAGCGATTCCAAGTCATCCTCGATCAACTCGGCCTGCATCAGCCGCCCAACGGCACGGCCAACGACATCACCGGAGCACGTCACGAAGCGGATCGCATCGGCTATCCGGTTTTGATTCGTCCCAGCTTCGTGCTCGGCGGCCGCGCGATGGAGATCTGCTACGACGAAGCTCAGCTTGTGAAGTTCACGAGCGCCGCCGTCGAAGTCTCGCAAGGCCGGCCGGTGCTGATCGACAAGTTCCTCGAAGACGCGACTGAGGTCGATGTCGATGCGCTCGCCGATTGGAACGACGTCGTCATCGGCGGCATCATGGAACACGTCGAAGAGGCGGGCGTGCATTCGGGCGACTCGGCCTGTGCGCTGCCTCCGACTTCGCTGTCGAGTGCGGTCATCGACGAAATCCGCGAGGCGACTCACAAGCTCGCGCGAGCACTGCAAGTTCGCGGGCTGATGAATATCCAATTTGCCGTCAAAGAAGAGGACGGCAAGCACATCGTTTATGTTCTCGAAGTGAACCCGCGAGCCAGCCGCACGTCGCCGTTCGTCAGCAAAGCGACCGGCCGGCCGCTGGCGAAGATCGCGGCGAAGGTCATGGCCGGTGTCAGTCTGCGCGAGCAAGGTGTCACCGAAGAAATCTGGCCGAAGTACACGGCGGTCAAAGAAGCGGTCTTCCCATTCAATCGCTTCCAAGGCGTCGACATCATCCTTGGCCCCGAAATGCGCAGCACCGGCGAAGTGATGGGGATCGACAAGGAATTCCCAATGGCCTTCGCGAAGAGCCAGATCGGTGCTGGCAACAAGATGCCGACCACTGGCACCGTCTTCATGAGCATGGCCGGCCGACACAAGCAACTGATGATCGAGCCCGCTCAGCGATTGCAGAAGCTCGGATTCAAGCTGCTGGCGACGAGCGGCACCGCGCGTGTGCTTGTCGAAGCTGGCCTGACAGTCACGACCGTGAAGAAGCTGCAAGACGGCCGTCCGAACCTGCTCGATTACATGGCCAACGGCGACGTGCAGCTCATCTTCAACACTCCGAGCGGCAAAGGAGCACGCACCGATGAAGGGAAGATTCGCGCCGCTGCGGTCATCTACGGAGTCTCCTGCGTCACAACCGTTCCCGGCTGTCTCGCCGTCGTGCAAGCCATCGAGGCACTCGCGAAGAACCCGACGGTCGAAGTGCTGTCGTTGCAAGAGTGGCTTCAGCCAGCCGAGCCGCAATTGGTCTCTACCCCGGTGTGACGTGATTCGCGAGCGATCGCGCAATACCAATTACGAGTGCGCCTTTTTCGCAGTCAGACCGGACCTGTTTTTGTCCCGGTAGGGACATCCGAGAATAGCCCAGCACTTCAGTGCTGGGATGACGGCGATTGTCGTGTTGAGTCCCGCTAGGGACGACAGATGTTACATCTTCCTCTGTCGTGTCGTCCCTCGCGGGACTTTGCAATGACATTGCCTTTCAATCCCAGCACTGAAGTGCTGGGCTTTTTTCGGTTCGTCCCTAGCGGGACTCATGAAATCGGTCTGACGGCGTGGCCATCCCGGTGCGATCCCAATGCCAATCGATCATTTTCAACGATTGCTGCGATGCCTCGACTTGGAAGCTCAGGCCGAGGCTGCGGAGGTCGTCAAGCAATCGCAGCGGGCAACCGGCGAATCGGCTGAGCGATTCGGTGTCTGCCTGATCGGATTGGCCATTCGTGATGAAGCTTCGGGATTTGGTGGGCGTGTCGTACTTACACTTGGCAAGCGCGATCGGCGAGCCGAACTACCTTGGACAAAATTGAACTCCGGCAGCCCGGTGGTGTTGTCGGAAGAACATTCTTCGGAAGCCGTCGCATCGCGTGGGATCGTGACACATCGGGATCGTGAGACGATTACCGTCGCTCTGACGCAGTCACCGGAACCGAACAACGATCGGCCGACGTTTCGATTGGCTCTCTCGTCGGATGAGATCTCGCGCGATCGGCAACGAACGGCACTCCAGCAATTCGCTTCGGCAGATAGCGGACGATTGGCATCGTTGAGACGAAAATTGCTCGGCGAGGAATCACCTGAATTCTCGCCGCCGAAAGATTCCAATGACACGTCATCTGAAAACTCATTGGATGGCTCCCAGCGAGAAGCGATTCGTCATGCGCTGGCCGCGCGGGACGTCGCGGTGATTCACGGTCCTCCCGGAACCGGTAAGACGACGGCCGTGGTGGAACTCATTCGACAGGCCGTCGCGCGAGGCGAGCGGGTGTTGGCGTGTGCTCCGAGCAATCTCGCGGTCGACAACATGCTGGAGCGATTGCTGACAGCGGGCGAACGTGCGATTCGCATTGGGCATCCGGCTCGCGTGTTGCCGGAATTGCGAGAGCACACGCTCGACCTGCAAGTCGCGTCGCATCCCGATTTGAAGCTGGCTCGCGAGTGGAAGAAGCAGGCTTGGGCATTGCGTCGCCAAGCCGGCAAGTTCACGCGAACGGCTCCGGAAAAAGGAGCGCGGCGCGAGCAACGGGGCGAAGCCAAGCGGTTGCTCGCCGACGCGCGGCAAATGGAAGAGCGGTTGGTCAAGCACTTGCTCGATTCCGCGACGGTCGTGTGCGCGACGCTGACGGGATTGGACGAAGAATTGCTCGGCGATCTTGCGTTCGACTTGGCGGTCATCGACGAAGCGGCGCAGGCGACCGAGCCGGCCTGTTGGATTCCGCTGCTGCGCTCCAAGCGGCTCGTCCTCGCGGGAGATCATTGCCAGTTGCCGCCGACGATTCTCTCAGACGAAGCGAAGCAATTGGGCCTGCACGTCAGCCTGATGGAACGGCTGCTCTTCCGTAGCTCAGTTGCTCCCGCAACTGAGATTCCCGCTGCGGCAGCGAACGCCAAGGCGGCGCGACATCAGACATCAAATGACGTTCGGAATGCGAGTCGCGGGAGCAACTCGCCTACGCATGACATCTCGCGGCAACTCACGACGCAGTACCGGATGCACGCACAAATCATGAGCTTCTCGTCGGCCGAGTTTTACGACTCGTCGCTCATCGCCGCCGACAGCGTGCGCGAACATGTCTTGGCCGATCTGCCTCACGTCACGAGCAATCCGCTGACTCAAACGGCAATGCGATTCATCGACACCGCCGGTTCGGACTGCGTCGAACGGGCCGAGTCCGATGGTTCCAGCCGCGACAATCCCGGCGAGGCAGACGTCGTCGTAAAGCACGTCCAAGAATTGCTCGCCGCCGGAGTCGCCGCGTCGGAGATCGCAGTCATCACGCCGTATGCCGCTCAAGCTCGATTACTGCGAACGCTGATCGACAACACCGCTCTTGAGGTCGACACGGTCGATGGTTTCCAAGGCCGCGAGAAAGAAGCGATCATCATTTCGCTGGTCCGATCCAACACCACAGGCGAAGTCGGATTCCTCAGCGACACGCGCCGCACGAACGTCGCTCTCACGCGAGCACGGCGCAAGTTGATCGTCATCGGCGACAGCAGCACACTGGCCAACCACGATTTCTACCGCCGTTTGCTCGACCACTTCGAGCGCGAGTCGGCCTACGGAACTGTTTGGGATGCGACCTCATTCGAGCCGTAGAGCTTCGATGGAACTCCCTGTGAGCGGCTCGGCGCGCGAGTGGTCTTTCGCCAGCCACACAACGGGGACCACGCGCGCGTCGTGAGGGCAATGACCACTCGGACCACTCGCTGGCGCGTCGTGCTGGTGAGTTTGAAAACGCGGGCCGTGGCTTCGACTCATGTTTTACGATAGCGTTCGGCCAACACGAGCGTCTGTTTGTGAACCGGTTCGCTGATTGGCTGGTCGCTCCGAATTCGCTCCAGGATTTCCGCTTTCGACAGCGGTTTGGCAAACCACACGTTCAACAGGTTCACCGCCTGTTGCTCAATACGCAGGGCCGGAGTCAGCGGCCCGTCAGAACTGTGGCTTGATGTGTTGATTCCAAACGGCGTGCAAGCGCTGAGCATCGTGCGGCTCCAAT
>JAYVQJ010000609.1:0-6735 GCA_043777235.1 Planctomycetia bacterium | reverse complement strand
GGCAACTGCGAACCCTCCTGCGGCGAATTGCGAGCGATCTCGCGATTCAATTCTTGCGACAGATTCTTCAATTCCTCGCGGGCGCGACGCAGCGCTTCGGCTTCATCACCGAGCACCGCTTCGGCCGCTTTCTCGACCCCTTCGCGAAGTTGAGCGATCCCCTTGCCGGCGATCCGTTCGACTTGCTGAGCGTCCTGCATCAGCCCGCGTTGCAGCGAGCGGCCGGCGGCGTCCAATGCACGATCGACGTTTTGGTTTTGCAGATTCCGAGCCGCGTCGTACAGCCGCTCGGTGAGCAGCGGTTCGGTCTGTTCGGCCTCTTCGATCGTCTGCTTCATCCGTTCGTTGAGGTTCGTCAGTTTTTGTTTTTGCTCGGTCAATCCCTTCGCGATTTCGTCGGCCGGGTTGTCTTCTCGTAGCGACTTTTGGCTGCGAGGCTCTCCCTTTGGATCGGCCTTCGCGGTTTGAGGCTGAGTGGTCTCAGCGAGCTTCTCCGACAGCTTCTTCTGCTCTTGATCGAGTTCGCGAGCCGACTGCCGCATCTCACGCATCTCTTCGTTGAAGCGGTTCGAGGCTCGGCGGCGGAATTCGTTGCGGAGTTCCTCGAAGTCCTTCTCCGCGCGCGTCCCCGACGCAGCGGCTTGCGTGACTTGCTCCTTTTCGAGTGCTTCGGACGCGCGGCGGACTTGATCACGAGTCTGTTCAAGCTGCTGCCGTTCGTCGGACATCTTTTCCTGGTTCTCCGACGATTCCATGCGTGACGCCAATTCGTCGGTGTCGCGGAGCACCTGCCGTTGCTCGTCCTGCAATCGCTTGAGCTGCTGTTTAACCTCCTCGCGGCGTTCCTCGGTCTGAGCCTCCTGCAACGCCGTCTGCAAATCCTTGAGCCGCTCGTTGAGGTCGTGCTGTCGCTGAGCCAACTCCTTCAACCGATTGAGCACCTGCTTGTTCTCGCGATCCGCAGCCGACTCTTGCTGCTGGGCCTGAGCCTGCCGCTGCGTTTCGTAGCGGTTCTCTTCGTTCTTCAAATCGAGCTGCTGCATCTGCTGTCGCTGTTGCTGCGAGCGGGCCTGCGCTTGGCTTTGTTGACTGCTCGATTGCTGCTGCTGTTGCTGCTTAACCACTTCATGCTCGCGAGCACGCAGCTTCAAGAGCGCCTGATACGCCGCCTGTTCGGCCGCCAGCGCCGGTTGCAGCGGCGCAGCCGGACTGAGCGGCACGGCGCTAGCCGCCGGTGTCGCGCGATTCTGGCCGTCGGGCGTCGCCCCGTCTCGACCGGCGGCTAGCGCCTTGCCGCTCAGTTCATGTGCCGCCATCAACTGCTTGACGGCTTCCAGCATCGCATTGATGACCGCGACAGAGTGCTCCTGCGACTGCTCATCACTGACCTTCTCCGCGAGCACCTTCGCCTTTTCGAGCAGAGCGTTCTGAGCTTGCACGAGCTGTTCGACGTCATCAGCAAACGGCGCTGTCGGCTTTGAGCCGATCTCGCGGCGGATCAGCTTCCACGTCGCGTTGATGATGTCCTTCTGATTCTGAGCCAACTGCTGAGCCTGCTGCCCTGCCTGGCTGTTTTGCTGTTGTTGCTGCTGCTGACCGCCCGGTGGCTGCTGACCTTGTCGGAAGATTTCCTCGAAGTGCCGCACTTCGGCGAAAAACATGTCACTCGAAGTGCGCCGCACGTTGCCGTCGGGACCGACATCCTCGGCCCAGAAGTGATACGACAGCAGTTGATCTGGCTGGGCTTGGAGTTCCTCGAACTTGATCGCGTTCGCCACTTCGTGCTTCTGCTTCGCGGCGGCGTTCTCGCCGAGGATCACATCGACCAACGGTTGCCCGGCGATCGCGAAGCTCAGCCCGATGCGTTTCAAACCGAAGTCGTCCCAGGCGGTCGCTTTCAGATCCAGCTCTTCCAGCGGCGAGACCTCCAAATCCCGCGCCGGTTGCACGAGCTTCAGCGTCGGTGGTTTGTTCGGCACGACGTTGATGGCGATCTCCGATTGCTCGACGTTCTTGCGGCCGGCGTCGTCGATCAGTTCCAGCTTCAGCCGCTGAGATTTTTCGGCGGTGATCGTGGTTTGATAGACGCCGTCGTTCTCGTAGCCGACTCGCTCCGCGAGTCGGATTCCGGGCGCGGACTCGGCGTCTGTTGTTGTTTGAGTATCCTTCGCGCGATCAGCGTCGTTCGCCGTTCGGAATCCCTGTCGCGGAGCGACAGGGCTACGTTCGACGAGCAGCGCGGACTTCACCGGTTTGTTGAGCTTGAGTAGCAACGTGACCCTGGTCCCTTCGACCACCGACACCGTGCGCACGTCTTGCACGAGCCGTTCTTCGAGACCGGTGTAGCTCGGATAAACCAAACGGGCGTCGGCTCGTTCGAGCTTCGGGTACTCGAAGACAGCGATGTGAAACACTTTCGATTTCTGTCCGCCGAGTTCGATGTGATAGTCGAACGCCTCGGTGACGGTCGCGATGCGTCCGCCGAAGACCGGATCGTCGAGACTGCGTGACATCTCCAAATTGTTTGCTTCACCGGCTGCGGGTTGCATGACGAGCGTCGCATCGGCCGGCATCTCGCCACTGACTCGCGCGAGGACCAGCAGACTCGTCCCGCGTTCGATCTCCGCATCGCCCGGTTCGACCTCGACGGTGAATCCCGCTGCGGTCGCCACCGGCTGAGAACCCTTCGGCGAAGTCGTGAGTAGATTGGTCCGTCCGCCGATCATCGGCAGATTGGTCAGCGACAAGACGAACAACCCCAGCGTCACGCACTGAGTGACCGCCGCAAACGCCAGCCGCCGAGTCGGCACAACCTGCGGCCACGCATGACACGCCGCATGAACGAGCGCCTGCCGAATCACGCTCTCTTGCAGGAATCCGAATCGCCCGTCAGCCAACACCGGCCGCTGTTCAATCGCGGCCAGCAAGCAACTGCCGAGATCAGGGAACTCATTTTCAATCTGGCGAGCCACCCAATCATGTCCCGGAGCCGATGCCCTCACAGCCCACGCGCAGACCACGACCAACACGGCCATGACGCCACCCAGAATTGGAAGCACCGACAACCAATCGCGCGGGGCGAATACGCCTGCCACCCCCATCGACAGACCGATCATCGCAGCGACGAGCCAGCCGACCGCGAGCGCTCGCCAAAAACGCAACCGCTCGTAGCGTGCCGCCACCCGTTCCACTTCCAGCCAAAGTCGATCCTGAATCATCGGATGACCTCCCGTAGCCCTCTCGCTCCGCGAGAGGACTGCCGAACTGTGATTGACTCAATTCGCATCAAAGACTTTGTGAACCAGACGAACCGTGACTCACTCACGGCATTCCTCTCGCGGAACGCGAGGGCTACGTGCGTATCTGCCGTTCGGCTCGGCCCGCCCACCATGTTTCCAGGATAAGAGTTGCCAAGGCCGCCACAATCAGCCAGCGCCAGACTTTCTGGCGATTTTCGAGTTCCGTGTCTCGCTGTTGCCGTTCTCGATCGATCCGCTGAGCGCGAGTCAGATCGGTTACAAACCGGACGCCACGTTGTTCAAGCTGTTCCAAATTCAGCGGTGCGGTGTTGCTCTCGGTGGGGGAAAGATTGACCGCGAAGCGCGTTTCCGTCGAGCCGACTTTCGCTCGGTAGATGCCCGGCTGATCGGTTTCGGTGAACGTCGCGACGCCGGCTTCGAGCCGCACTTCTTGGTGATTGGGCGTCGTCACAACGATCGATTCAGCCTGCATCTTCGCCGGCAGCGTCACCGGTAGCGTCACCGGTAGATGAACCGCGACTGACTCGGCGATCTCGGTCCCGCCGCAGGCCAGTTCGAGCAACGCGCCGATCATCGGCACGAACTTGCTCGACAGAGCAAGCTGGCTGTCCTCTGGATGCCAGCCGCTCGTCAGAGCCAGCACACGGCCGGCACCAACGCCTCGATCCAACAGAGCCGGTTCGCCGTTATCAAACCGAGCGATCACGCGCGTCGTGCTCGGCGTCTTGAGTGTCACCGGGCGATGCTTCCAGAAATGAATCTTCGTGAAGTCGTTGTAGCGCGGACTCGCGAACGGCGCGAACAACGGATGCGTGAAGTCGATATCGCCGAGCAACAGGTACTTGTCGCCGCCTCGTGCCACGGCTGTCTCAGCCGTGGCACGAGCGTTGACTTCCACATCGTCCAAGAATGCGAACAGCGATCCTGCTTCGTCGTCTCGCGGCACGAGCAGCAGCACACCGCCTCGTTCGACATACGTCCGCACCGCCGCCTGCAATTCTTCCGACAGCGACTGCGAGACGATGACCATTTTCGGAGCCAGTTCCGCCGACGACGCCAATGCCTTCGCATCTTCCAGCGGGCGAATCTCAATCTGCCGCAGCGGATCGTTCGCCACGGCCAAGCGGAGATAAAGCTGCAAGCCCTCCGGATCTTCAGCCGCATCCTTGCCGGCATACAGCAACGTCGCTTCGTGCTTTCGCGGCGGCACGACGAAGAGCGTGTTGTCGAAATCGTGATCGTCACCGCGCAGCACGATCCGGTCGGCCAGTAGGCTGTCTGTCCCGCGCGGCAATCGAATGACTCGGCTTTGGCCAGCAGGGACATAAACGGGAGTCTCACCGCTCGCCGATTTCGCGTCGCTCAACCAACTGAGCGTGAACTGATCGCTGCGCGAATCCGCCGCGTTGACGACTCGAACGCGGGCGTCGGTGGAAGTGTCTCCCTCTTCATTCGGCAGCGCGTGAGCATGCGCATTCGTGGAACTCTTCACAGCGACGTGCCGAGCCACGACCGGGACGCTCGCCGGCCACTCGAACGATTGCAGGGCTTCGATCCGGCTGCCACTTTGGAAATCACTGATGACGACAATCTGCGGTTCCAGCGATGACTGCTGCACGTCACGAGCGGAATCGAGTTCACCGGCCACCGTGACCAATGCGGTGCCGAGATCGGTTGCTCCCCAAGTCGGTTGGAGCTGCTTCAGTCGGTTGCGAACAACCTGCGGCTTGTCGGCGATCGGAGCGGCTCCTTCCTTTTGAAAGTCGATGATCGTCAGCAAGCGGTCGCCGAATGCGAACAGCGCGACATCGTCCTGCGGGTTGAGGTCATCGAGTTCTTCCTCCGCCAGCTTCACCGCTTGCTGCCAGAGATCGCCGCGCTTCATGCTGGCGCTGGTGTCGATCAAGATCGCCAACCGCTTACCGGTCAGATCGGCGAACGACAGCGACGCCGCCTCTCGCATGAACGGCCTCGCGAACGCCAGAACAATCAATGCCAGCGCCGCCAGCCGCAGCAACAACAACAGCAACTGATCCAACCGACTGCGGCGAGTCAGTCTCGGCGGCGTCGGCGACAGAAACATCAACGAACTGAATTCCTGCCGGCCTCGCGGAGTCCGCCTCACCAAATGCAGGATCAACGGCAGCGAGAGCGCCGTCAGACCTGCCAGGTAGAGTGGAACCAGGATGCCCATCAAAGTCTCCGACAGACAGTGACGAGTGCAAAGTGCAAAGTGCAAAGTGCAAAGTGACAGCCGCGGCCGCAGTGACAACGTGAGTCTTCATTTTGCACTTTGCACTCTGCACTCGTCACTTTGCACTGCCTTTCAGTCTGATCCACCCGAATGGATCGCAAGCGTTCGCAAGTCACGCTCTTCGCCGACGCGCGACTTGTCGCCCGCGGCGCATCCGTGAATTCAACAAATCAAACAACGCCAGATCGAGCGGCTGATCCGTGGTCAATTGATAGACGTCGATGCCCAAGCCGCTGCACACGCGCGCGAGTGACTTGGCATGAGCCTCGAATCGTTCCAGATAGCCGGCTCGCGCCGCTTGCGGATCGACGTACAGCTCGCGGCCCGATTCGAGGTCGAAGAACATCGACTCGTTGGGGAATTGGAAGCTGATCTCGACCGGATCGAGCGTGCGGATCACGACCACCTCGTGCCCTTGCGACCGCAGGTAGCCGAGCTTTGTCTCCAGCGTCTCGATCGGCGCGAGCATGTCCGAAAGCAGCACGACCACGCCGCGCTTGCGAGCCGTCCGCGCGACTTGCTCCAGCGGCAAACCGAGATCCGTCGCGGTCCCGGCTAGTTCGTGTTCCAAGAGCATCATCAGCCGATGCAAATGCCCGGTGCGATATCGAGCCGGCACGTACTCGCGAATCGCTTGGTCGAACGTGATCAGCCCGACCGCGTCCCGTTGCAGAGTCAAGAAGTACGCGATCGTCGCGGCCACCGTCTTGGCGTACTCGGCCTTGTCGTAGGACAACGCGGCCGAATGGAAGCCCATCGAGCGGCTCAGATCGACTAGCAAGTAACAACGCAGGTTCGTCTCGTCCTCGAAGCGTTTGAGATAGAAGCGATCCGACCGAGCGAACAGCCGCCAATCGAGAAACCGCAGATCGTCGCCGGGGGAGTATTGTCGGTACTCGGTGAACTCGACCGAGAACCCGTGATACGGACTGCGATGCAGACCGCTCAGGAAGCCATCGACAACCAACTTGGCCCGCAGTTCCAAATTCTTGATCCGCATCAATGCCGCCGGGTCGATGTACGATGACGCACGTCGCGAGGATCGGGCAGTCGTCGTGTTCGAAGTTCTCATTCGTGTTCCCTGCAATTGCTCGGCCGATGGCTGATGGCCGAAAGCCGATGGCCGTAATCCTTTTTCGGCTCTCCGCCACTCTTGTTGATTCTTGTGTTGCCGATCCAATCAGCCGGAACGCGCTAGCGTCCGGTTCGGAACGTCAATCG
>JAYVQJ010000608.1:0-6784 GCA_043777235.1 Planctomycetia bacterium | reverse complement strand
GACGGTGAACGTGGTTTTGAGTTCTGAAGGCTTGATCAAGAAGAGACTCATCTCGATCGCGTCGGGAGTGTCGCTCACGGTCTTCCAGCGGAAGAAGGCGTTGACCTGGCCCGACTTCTTATCGCCGAGTTGATCCGGCCACGGCAGCGGATCATTCGTGGAAGCGTTGGTGAAGACCGGATAGGCCTCGTTCTTCTTGACGCTCAGCCAGTCAAACGAGTTGATGAGGTCGTTCACCTTCAGGATGTTCTCGTGGTTGTTCGCATGACCGAACGGCCCCCAATACATGAAGAGCGCGTATCGTCGCTCGTTCATGGACTTGATGAAGGTGTCGTGCCCTTTGGACCAAGTATCGTTCTGCGCGGAGTAGTCGATCACGATCGGCGGGTCGGGCAGCGTGACTTCCGCCGGGACGCTGCGCGGTGCGAAGTACATGCGGTTGGAAACGTGCTCGACCTTAGCCGGGACATTCGCCTTAATGGCCGCGAACACGTCGCCGTGCCGCATGCCCAGCCCCAGCGTGCCGCTGCCGCCCATCGAGTTCCCGCACAAATAGACGCGGTTCTCGTCGAGGCCGTAGTGCTGGATGACCCACTTCACCGTGTCGATCGCGCGCTTGTCTGTCGGGCTGATTTCGGGGTCTTTGTACTTGTCGCCGCCCCACCACCAGTCCCCCTTGTTGGCTCGGCAATCGAGATACAGCGCGAAGAAATTTTCTGGAGCATGATAGATGTCGTGGTTGCCAACCTTGGTCGTGCAGGCCAAGCACGAATGCACGTCGTGCCCGGCGGAATGCAGAACGACATACAGCGGAGCCTTCGCCACCGCCTGCTTCGGATGCAGCACCAAGAAGGTGTCCTGCTGCGGCGCGGCATAGCCCCACTCAGGTTTGGTTCCGTGCTGAAAAGTCTCCAGCTTCCGTTCGGTGAATTCCGATTCCTTTTGTTTTTCTGGAGGCCACTCCGCTGCTTGCACGCAGGTCGCGGCTGCAATCATCAATGCGACTCTGAACACGATCATTATTTTTTGCATGACATTTTCCTTACGCGGCGAAGCCGCAACCGAAAACGGGCGAGTCGTAGGCGTCAGCTCAGTGACACATCATCGTGAACGACTTGCTGCAACACGATCCCGTCGATCAGCGGCTTAGTTTTGCGATGAGTCGTGTCTTCACGAGATCCCGAACGAGGACGTTGTCGTCGATCGTGTAATGAGTCAGATCGCGTCCCCACGATTGCGAGGTGACGTTGTAATTCTCACCCGCGCCGGTGACCGAGTTGCCTGCCAACTGAAACAAGCCCACGTCGTGGCGTTGGAAGAGATTGAAGTGATACAGGCTGCCCGGTGGCAGCCGGCGTTCGGAGGAAATCGAGCTGGACGTAATGCCGTCCACGTAGGCCGTGAATTGAATCGCAAACGATCCGATGGACGTCCGATTCGCGTTCAGCAACTTCGACAATCCATAGGTTCCGCCGCCACCCCAGCTATATCCAAAGATGCCGATCTTGGTCTCGCCGAGCTTTTGCACCGACTGCACGGCGTCCACATAGGGAGCGTCGGTTTTCAAGCCGCGGAATTGATTTTGGTTGTACGTGTGAACGTCGTAGCCTTGATCGTACAAATCGATAGCGGACTGGAACGTTCCCAAGTTCGAGTTGACGGGATCGCCGGGCACCTGCGTGTACCCGCCGAGCACCAACACCACGCTCGTAAAGCTGTAAATATTGAGGCGGTCCGACGACAGGACTTGGCCCGCGCTGTCGCGCCCGTCGAACGTCAGCAGCGATGAACCGGCGACCGTGCCTGCGTACTCGACCCACACATCGCGAGAGCCGTTGATCGTGAGCGACGCCGAATCTTGGCTCACAAGGATCGCGGTTCCTTTCGTGACGCTGTCCCAAACGCGGATATTCGCGTTGTCACGGGTCACAAAGTACTGCGTCGCACCAGTTCCTTCGAGCCGCACTCGCACGAGGTCATTTTCACCGCTGACGGATGTGTCATCGCGATCCGGACGTCCGTTGTGATTGTCGTCGTCGCCGTTCATGCGAACGCCAACCCCCGTCGTGTCCTCGGTTGCTTCGGGGACGGCATGATTCTGCCAATTGAAATTCGGCGTCTGCGGTCGATACGCGGTCGCATTGACCGTCACCGCCGTATCCGCCAAGGGCGCGAGAGTCGTAGGAATGACCGCGGACGTCGCCGTACAGAGCGACCGATCTTCCAAGGTTTCGAGTTGGCATTCGTTGTGAAACGTGCGGCGTTGCCGCCTAGATGCCGTGTGCCGACGGCCCAAGAGTTGTCGAAAGAATTTTGTCCAACGGCTGGAAAACATGTGCAATGGCTTCAAGAGAGAAGAGTGCAAACGCGATCGGAACTGAGCGTATCGTTGCGCGAGCTTTGCGTCACCCTGGATTAACTTTGGCCGATGTGCGACTCCGTGTGTGTCAGATGCGGCCACAATGTAGCCCTGTCGCTCCGCGACAGGAAAGCCGAACGCTCCCACCGACATCATTCACATGATCCGTCTCCCCACGTTTTGAAACCATCGTCGCCGCCGAAAGCCCGAAACGTATGAGCAACCTCGACCAAGACGTCTCCGATGTGCTCAACACCGTGCAACGCCTGGAAACCCGCCTGGTCGAGTCCACCGCAGCGAAGAGCCTAGCGGTGGTGAGCGTGCTTCAGAATAATGCCCCGCGTTCTCACCTCTACCAGCCTCTTTTCGCAAATCCGAATTCGAGTTCCTTTGCAGGGAAGAAGCGAAACCAGCACGTTTCCCGTGACTCCAGCAAAGCACACTCGGTAAAGAGAAGTGTCGAATCATGGACCGCTACGACATTCACAAGCGAGACGACACGTTCTTTGAGAATCTGACTTGGCATCTTTGTTTTCGACTCTTTGGCGCTGGGACCGAGAAGTTCGCCAAAGGAAAAGATGGTGGGAAAGATGCGAGATTCGAAGGCACGGCGGAAAGGTATCCAAGCAGGGCTTCGCCTTGGTCGGGAACGGTGATTATTCAGGCAAAGCATACGCTCAATCCTATCGCGAGTTGCTCAGACTCCGATTTCGACTCGATCATGAAATTGGAATCACCCCGCATCGCCGCTCTGAAAGTAGCGGGCAAGCTCGATCACTACATCTGCTTCACAAATCGCAAGATGTCAGGAGTCAAAGGCGATGCATTGCAAACGCGGCTTCGCAACGAGACGGGCATCCCAGCATTGATGATTGTCGGGCTAGATTTCATCGAACTGCTACTTGTTGAGTTCGACGACCTCATCGACAAGTTGGGGCTTTCATTGCCAGCGGCCGGACTCACAATCTACCCAGAGGATTTGGAGCACCTCATCAACTACTTCGATCAGAACGTCGATTTATTTCGCGAAGATGCGCCCGCTCCCTCAGAACCACCGTTCCTGATGACTGACTGGCTGGAGAAGAATGAAATCAATCGACTCTCGGATGGATATTTCCGCGACGTGATCCTCGAAGACTCACAGGTTCATTTTTCCGCCATTCAAGCTTTCCTCACGGACCTAAGGAATCGCGAGTGGGCGAGGCGGTACGAAAACATCACGGCACAATTTCGCGACAAGTACTATGGCTTTCGTGACCAGTTTGATGCCTTTGAGCGAATCTTTGACGACATTTTCAATCGGATAAAATTGCGTGGCCAAATTCCGGGCGGTGACCGGCTGATTTACTTCTTTCTCCACTACATGTATTGCAACTGCGACATCGGGCGACGCACTGGAAAGTCGGCACCAACATGATCACGCCCAGCAAGCATTTGAATTTGGATTTGTGCGTCCTCAAGGCGGGAGCTGTCGTCTTGTCTGCTTTGAAACGATTTCGTGTCCTTCAGTTGGATGAACTCAGGCAAAAGGTTGTTTCAAAACTTGGACCTGATGGGGAATTACTCTTCACTCCGACCATTCACTTCTTGTTTCTGGTCGGGAGACTCGACTACCACCCAGAGAGCGACACGTTCGAATACATCGAGCTGAAATCTGGCAGATCTGCGGATGGAGGTCTCGCGTGAAACTCATTCGCCTCTACTCCAACAGACCGACAATTTTCCCGGCGATTCAATTTCGCAACGGGCTGAACGTGGTCTTGGCGAGTGTGAAACAAGCCCACGATCTTGATCGTGATGACCATAATCTTGGCAAAACACTTTTGGCCCATTTGATTGATTTTATGTTGCTGAAGGAGATTGACAGGAGCTTTTTCCTGCGTAAACGCTCGGATCGTTTCGAAAGCTTTGAGTTCTTACTGGAAATCTTGCTTCCTGACGGTGTTTCGCATTTGACGATTCGGCGCTGCAGCGAGGCAGACACGAAGATTGCGTTCAAACGTCACGAGCCAACTGAGTCTGAATCGCCGTTTGCCGACGTCGCTGACCAAGAGTGGGATCACTTCAACGTACCGATCAAGAAAGCCGTGCAGCTTCTTGAGGGCTACCTTGCCTTCGATGCGTTGCCGGAAGCCGATTATCGCAAGGGCGTTTCCTATTTCTTACGGACTCAACATGACTACCGTGACCCCTTCCGCATTGAAAAATTCCTGCGTAGCAAGGACATCGACTGGAAGCCATACGTTGCCGATGTGCTTGGACTGCCGGGTGACTTGGTCAGAAAGAAGTATGTTGCAAACCGCGATGCCGAGCACGGCGAAGCTGCGGCCAAGATGTTGGAAGAGAATCTCCCCGTCACCGAAGATGACTATGACCGCGTGAAGGCGCATATCGAACGGATGGAAAGCGATTTGCGAACGCGACAGTCGCAACTAGGGGCATTCTCGTTTCACGATATGGAAATGGAAATTTCCGAAGCCCTCGTTCAAGAAGTTGACTCCGGAATTGGTCGAACCGAACGTGAGCTCTACTACCAGAATCGTGACCTGCAGGTGACGCAGGATGCTCTCGCAAGACCGTTGGAATTTCGAGCGGCCGAAGTTGAAGAGGTCTATCGAGAATGTTCGTTGGCGCTGCCCGAACTTTTGGTCCGATCGTATCAAGAACTTGAAACCTTCAATCGAAAGCTTGCGAAAGAGCGAAACAAGTACCTGAAACAAAAGGTCGCATCGCTTGAGGCTGCGATCGCAAAGCTGAAGGCAGAACATCAAAAGTTTTCCGGCCGTCGCCAACGATACTTGGAAGTCCTCCGCAATAAGGAGTCGCTGGAGCGATTCAAGCGGCTGCAAATCGAAACGATTCACGTTGAGCAAGAGCTTGAACAAATCAAACGCCAACTTGAACGGTTAGACGAAATCTCTGGTTTGAGATCACGAGGACGGTCAGCAAAACGCGAGGCCGAGGAACTGAGTGATCAACTCAAGCAGCAGGCCGTCCATCACCCGCCTGCACGATACGAGTCGATCCGCAGTCGATTTCGCAGCATCGTCGATGAGTGCCTTAAAGTTCCGGCGGTCCTCTATGTCAAACAAAATGACGAAGGCAATTTAGAGTTCAAAGCCGAGATCGAACGTCGTGCAGGGAGCGGTGAGATTTCGAGCGAGGCTGACGGATCAACCTACGCGAAAATTCTCTGCATGGCATTTGATTTGGCAGTGCTTGCTGAGTACTCAAAGAAGCGATTCTTCCATTTCGTCTACCACGATGGAGCACTCGAAGGCGAGGACGACCGTAAGAAACTTCGACTGCTAGAAATCGTTCGGCGATACTGCGACGAATTCGGAATTCAGTACATTTTGAGCGCGATCCAACATGAACTCCCAAGAGAGCCAAACGGAACCGTTATCGAATTTACGAACGAAGAAATCGTTCGCGAACTTCACGACGACGGTGATGCTGGTCGCCTCTTCCGAATGTCTGCGTTCTAAGGGCAGCATACTGGAGTTACGGCCGAGAACTCTCGATGAGGGAGAAACGCATTTTGGCACCGTGAGCGACTCTTGACCGTACGGCAATTGAAGGAAGGGCGTTCGGTGGTCTTTCCGTTGATGGCACGCTCTCAGGCAAACGGGTTGCGAGCGGGGCGGTTGCGGAGGCTGTTGGCTTCAAGGTCGAGGCCGCCAGCAGGGTCGATGAAGACTTCTTTGATTGGATCCCACGACAGCTTGCGGTTGAGAATCCAAGCGATGGCCGCTGCGTGGCAGACCGTGTGTGAGCGACGCATGACTTCGGCGTTGGCGATGGGTTTGGCTCGTGACTTCACGCAGTCGAAGAAGTTGCGAGCGTGAGTTGCGGCGTCGAGTCCCTTTGCCAGCTTGGCGGTGTCGGGCACTTCTTTTTGCAGAGACTCGGGAGTCAGGTCCATGCCACCGTTGTCACCCGTTTCGACGGAGCCCTCGTCACCGACGAACCGGATCGGACATGTGCCGAGCTTCGTGTTCCAGTTCGGGCCGCGATTGCCGAACGGCTCTTTGAGGAAGTCGATGACCAACTTCACGCCGCTCTCGTACGTGCAAGTGACGTTGGTGGGATTCGGCTCGAAGACCGTGGGCGAAGTGTGGTCGGCGTTGATGGCCCATTGGCAGAGGTCAACGGTGTGAGCGCCCCAGTCGAGCAGCCGAGCTCCTGAGTCGAAGTCGTAGATGCCGCGCCAACCGCCGCTGACGTACTTCGAGTTGTAAGGACGCCACGGTGCGGGGCCGAGCCACAAATTCCAGTCGCACACATCGCGAGTTGGTGTCGGTTCGGGTGGCAGCCAGTCGTTGCCGAGCGTCGGCACATAGACCGGGGCATACAGCGTATGAATCTTTCCGAGCTTCCCGGACTGAGCGAGTCTCACCGCCTCGATGAAGTTGGGAACGCTGC
>JAYVQJ010000607.1:0-1775 GCA_043777235.1 Planctomycetia bacterium | reverse complement strand
TCAGCCCCGCTTTCGATCTCTTCGTTTTCTGTTGCTGTCGTTGAACTCATCGCATCACCTGCTCGATCCAAAGAATCCAAAAGATCCAAAGCGGGGCTGACACCCCGCACTCCAAAGCTACGGTCGGAGCGTCCCCGGCATTCGTGGTGACGCGACGGCGGCGAAGAACAGGTATCGCTCCAACAACTCGCCGACCAAGCAGGCGTTGGCCAGTACGACCGATGTCACCAGCATCGAAACCGAGGACGGAGCGACGTCGCCAATCAACGTTCGCAGAACGGCCGGCATCAGCACTCCGCCGAGCACACCGCAGGCGAAGCGAGCTTGAGTCCAGCGAACCAACGGGCCGGTCATCAGCAGGGCGGAACGTTTCAGCGGCGTCGTTTGCTTTCGCAACAGATGCCGGAAGATCAACGCCTCGAATCCCAGCTTGACCACAGCGACGATCATCAAGGCTTGACAGATCAAGTCCCCTCGGCGAACGAGCAGTCGTGTCACCGGGCCGTTGTTGATGACCGCCAGAGCCAACAGCGTGATCCATGTCGCGGCAATCCCCAGCAGTGCCGTCGTCAGCGCGAAGCGAGTTGCCGTCAGTGGGAAACTCCAGAACGCGCGCTGCGTGAAGGCGTAGATCATCACTGAGCAAAACACGCCGATCAGTCCGAACGCTCCGACCGACCAGCCGACCACGTCGTGCAGGAACGGCCCCAGACCGAGCGACTCGAAGCCGAACCAACTACCGATCGCATACACGACGGCGGCTCCGGCGAAGGCACCAAACACGACGATCTCTCGCGATAGCCACGAGTGACGCAGGCCGATGACAGCTCGCCAAGCGTACTGCGGACGGCCGAGATGCAGAGTGCTCGCCCCCAGCGCGAGTAGTCCGAACGCCAGCGCGTTGAGCGAGTGCAGCGGGCGAATCGCCGAGACCAATTCCGTCGAAAGCAATCGTTCTAAACCGAGTCCCACCAGAAACGCTCCGACCGACAACTGCGTCAGGACCAGCATCACGATCAGCGGCCAGTGCGGATGCTGAGCACTCACGGAATGAAAATCGACGGGGAGCAAGTTGCGCGGGAAAACCTTTTTGGACTTGTACGTCGTCGTCGGCAGAGTGATCTGAGGTTCCGGAGCCGCCGGCAAAAATGTATTTGCCTCGCAGTCCTCGATGACTTGAGCTCGGCTGACGATCCGAATCGCGATCGCCTCGTGCGGACACGCTTGCACGCAGGCCGGAGCCTCGCCGTGACTCAACCGATCCGAACACATGTCGCACTTGCGGACGATGCCCAGCCCGCTGTGATACTTCGGCACGTCATAAGGACAGGCCAGCGTGCAGTACTGACAGCCGAAGCATTGATCGTCGAGATGCTTCACGATCCCGGTGACCGAATCTTTCTCATACGCATCGACCGGGCACGCACTCATGCAGGCCGGTTCGAGACAGTGATGACATGCGGTCGTGACGTGCTGCAAGACGGGCAGCTCGGTCGTGCCGCCGATCAACATTCCCACATCACGCCAAGTCTCGCCATCGTCAAGTCCGTTGAGCGTATGACACGCCGTCACGCATGCCTTGCAACCGGAGCAGCGGTCGAGATCGACCTCGAACGCGTATTGCTGGCCGGGGCCGGGAGGACTCGCCGGGATCAATGACTTGTAGTACCGCGACTGAGACGGCAGCTCGCCGCCGTCATGTTGTCGAGCGAATTCTTCAACGGCGGTGAGCTGCTGCTGATCGGAAAGCAGACGAGCGAGCAGAGTCTCACCAG
>JAYVQJ010000606.1:0-6798 GCA_043777235.1 Planctomycetia bacterium | reverse complement strand
CGTCAGCGAGGGAAACAAAGGGAAACGCCTCTTGTCATCGCCCTCGCTGACGCTGCGGGTTAGTAAAGTCAGTGCCATTGCGCTAGCGCGTGCCGGCTAATGGTCTGAGGCGGAGCCTCGTTAGGAAACGGAATCGTGTTCGATCGAGTGTGGCAATCTGTCGTGGCGTGGTTGGCAGCCAGTTCGTTACTGGTCTCGTCGACGGCCGCGATTGTCCACACGCACGAGCATTCGGGACACGAACACGCGAATTGCTCAGCCTCGACAAAGCCCAGCAAAGCTCACGCGGGATGTCGGCATCACCACCATCACGCCGCGAAGCCCGACTCGAAGTCAGAGACTCCGACGCAACAGAGCCCCACGCTGCCGCACTCGCACGACGATTGTGCGTTGTGTCATTTCTTGCTCGAACACCCGCTGCCGCTGAGCTTCGTCGAGCTGCCGTTGCTCGACGAAATTGTCGAGTTTCGTGCGGAATCTCCGCCGATCGTCGCGGAGTCCGTGCGTTTTGAGTTACCGCCCGCTCGCGGTCCTCCTGGCAGTGCCTGAGTCGCCACCGTGACGTGGTTGATTCGCCGTCTTGGCATTCCCTCGCAAGCGTTGGCTTGCACGGGTTTTCACTCAGGTTTTCTCGCAGTCGTTTGGCATTGAGAGAGACCAGCCGCATTTTGCGATTTCATGTCGCGAATGCCGTGTGGTATGCCTCAGCCGCCGACAGCGTTTCTCGGCAAGGAGTTCTTCATGTTCGGTACTTTTCATTCGCCGATTGACGGTCGCCGATCGGCACCTCGCGGCTTCACGCTGATCGAGCTGCTCGTCGTGATCGCCATCGTCGCGATCTTGGTCGCGCTGATTCTGCCCGCCGTCCAAAACGCTCGCGAGGCGGCGCGGCGGTCGCAGTGTCAGAACAATCTCAAGCAAATCGGGCTGGCTCTGCACAACTATCACGAGACCAGTCAATGCTTCCCGCAAGGTTGGATCGGAGTGACCAACAATCAGTCCGACGTGAACGGTCTCAACGGCTGGGGCTGGGCGAGCAAGCTGCTGCATCGCCTGGAACAGCCGGCGCTGTATCACACGATCAACTTCAAGTTGTCGGTAACGAACGCTGCCAACTCGGCGAATATCGTGAGGCCATTGCCGACGTTTCGTTGTCCGTCCGATTCGTCGGCCGACACTTGGGTCTTGAAGAACCCCGCCGGTACGGCGTTGGCAACTCTTGCGATCGCCAACTACGTCGGCAACTTCGGCACCGACGGACTCGATGCCTGCTTGTCGTTCACACCCGGAGCCATCTGCCAAGGGGACGGCGTCCTGATGCACAACACGACGATCCGCATCGCAGACATCCGCGACGGAATGAGTTCAACGTTGATGATTGGCGAGCGGAAGACACGCGCCGATCTAGATTGGCATTCCACCTGGGTCGGTGTCGTGGCCGGCGGCGACGAGAGTTTTCAGCGAGTACTCGCCGTCACCGACCATGTCCCGAACAGTCCCGCCAACCACCTCGACGACTTCAGCAGCCACCACGCCACCGGTGGCCACTTCCTCATGGGCGACGGCCGCGTCCGCATGATCACCAGCGTCATCGACGAAAACGTCTACAAGAAACTGGCGACTCGCGCGGGGCGTGAGCCGGTGGCCGATTTCTAGAAGCGGTTGCAAAACTAGCACGAAGCGCGAGCGAGTGAACAAAACATGGAGAAAGCTGCCACTCGCTGGCGCGTCGTACTTGTTCTGGAACAGCCTCTAACAGATGGACGGAGAGGTTACGCCCGCAAACGGGGCTTGGGACCGAAATGGTTTCGACCTGTTCTTCGATCAGTCGAGTCTTCGCAACAAGACATTGACGGAGTGAACTTCGTTGCCTCGCCGAAATTTGATTTGACGGGCTTTACCCACTTCGTCGAAGAGGCGTTTCACTTGGAAGAGCGACAACTCGCTGGTCTTGCGGCCGTTGATTTCGAGGATGACGTCTCCCTTATTCATGCCAGCCTCGCCGGCGGGTGTCGATTTACCAAAGTCCTCAACAATCACCTCACCATTCTTCATTCCCAATGCAACACCCAGCGCATCTTCCCAAGACTCACGGGAATACTGTTTTCCTGGTTTCAAATACATCTTCTTATTCGGAAAATCGAAAGTCACCAAATATCGTGAGAGGTAGCCAAGACCAACAAGGTTATCCTCCGTAGACCACCGTGCCACTTTTACGTTGGAATGAGAAAACTCTCCCAACCGCACTGTCTTCAGTTCACCAACCACCCGACTTGAGTACTCACCTGTCACACTTATGAAACCGGATCGATACTGAACCTTGATGTCGCCACTGGCAACGAGCGTGTCAAACACATTCGGCATCAAGGCGAAGTCAGAGTTGAATCCCGTGTCTAATAACACGCTGACTTCAAGATTTCCATTAAGCCGGAATTTGGCATACGGGCAGCCCTCTTCCTCAAGCTCTATATCAATCGGCTCGCCAAGGCGATCGCTCGGCATCGCAGGCAAGATGCAAATCCCGTTGTCAAAATCAATTTGCAAAATCTGCGAACGCAGATCGGTCATTCCCAGAATCCCCTCGAATGACAATCCGAACGTCTTCCGGAACGTACTAAGATCCTTGCAAATAATGGGGTCTCTTACCAGGCTCAACTTTCCAATCGTCGCACCGGGAGTTTCGTAGATCGGAAAACGGGGGCCGCCCTCGACCTCTCCATCGGCAACATACTTCAGTTGCGACTTTAGTGAGTCGTCGTAAGTGGTGAAAGACGAGCCGGTGTCGAGCAAAAACGAACGCGCCGCCCCGAGAGTGTTGACGGGAAGCACGAGTGTGTCGCCGAGTGACGCGGTGCGGAACTGTGTTTTCGGCGTCAAGTTGAGTTGTTGCTTGTCTTCAGCAAAGCCGGAAACGGACCAACCCTCCGATGATACGACCGTTGCCAGGATGATTAGCGCCAATAGTGGTCGCGACTTACGCCAGTCAGAATCGAAGCACATTGATAGACTCCTTTCACCGAAAACAAATCCTTGAATTTTGTTTTTGGAACGCGACCTACGGAAAATGTGGTAATTCATCTTCGCGAGGCGAATTGGAGGGGCCTCGATATGGACGATCAAAATAGAGGTCTAATCCGGTGCCATATCCTCGGTTTAACTCGCCGTTAAATTCACGGTTCCACTGACCATATACGCTACCACGAATTCTTGGACTGAAGCGCCTTATAGCTCGGACCTCTAGGCCGGACGGTGCCTCGTTTGGATTAACTCGTTGGGCTTCAAGTTCGATACTTCTTTCTTCCTCACTAGGTTCTGGCCCTTGGTGGGAGGGGCTCTCTCTAACTCCCGCGCCAGGCAACAACGGTAGAGGGACGAGAGACGGGTGATATGGATTACCAAAGGGGACGGGGGGGAAAACTGGATAAGGGACAAATGACGGTGGCAGATAAGGGGGAAAAGTCTGCTGTAGCCGCGGTCCAACCGTGGCGTATCCGGGGCCCTGTCGTGGAACCGTGGCGACTCCGGGAGCCTGTCGTGGGAGGCAGAAGGGGTCAGGACTCTTTTAGTAATGAGTCCCCCGACCCCTTTCTCCGTTCCGTCAATCAACGACACCGTGCATCCTGTGTCGAAAGCCGCAGCAAATGTCTGATCCGAGATTTTAATTGGGATAGAAATATGGCCCGCATCGGTGTCGATAGGAAACGTCGGCCAATTTGGCGACCCATCGTGACTCTCTTGGGAATACCCGGAAAACGCTAGGCAGAACACGATGATCACTGAGGCGAATTGCAAAGGTACTCGCATAGAAGCCTTCCTGCGACGAACAGAATCCATGAACAATGACATCGAGTTGGTCGCTGAGCATACTTCACCTTTCTTGGATCAGTCGAGTCTTCGCAACAAGCGGGTAGCCCACCTTCGCAGAAGGTGGGTGGCGCAGCCACAAGAAACTCGGAGTGGACTTTGATTTCAAGGTTGAGGTCGTCGCGGCGATCGGATGTCATACCGATCGCAGAAAATAACTGCGCTGCGTGAAGCGATCGGCTCATCACTACGTAGCCGTCACCGCTCCGCGTGACGAGCCGAACGGGCAAACGCGCAGTTATTTCTTGCGATACGTATCACTCGTAGGTTTCTTGTGCTGCGCACACAGCTTGCCTCAACGGCAACCTGTGCTACCCGCTTCGGGCGCAGGCCCACCATGAAACCGCGTTGAAACTTGATGGTGGGCCTGCGCGGCGAAGCGCCGCTGGTTCCACCCTACGAGAAGTCAGACAGTCGAACTAAGGCAATGCGCTGAACAATTCGGCCACGCCATCGTCGAGAGATTTACCGGAGAAGGGATTGCCGCCGGAGGCACGGGCGATTCGCTCTTCAGCAGCCTTTGCTGTCGCGAGATCCTCTTGTGTCAACGCTGCGGCGCGCAGCACGAGATCGACCGCGACTGCTGGGTATCCTTCGCCAAGTTGGTCTCGGCTCTGTTTCCAGATCCCGATGTTTTGTTCCAGAGCCGCCTCGGAGACGTTGCTCAAGAAGTCTGCTCGAAACAACGGCGCGAGACACAGACCAACAGCCGTCTGCAACACGAAGTTGGAATTCTCCGGCTGCTTGTCAGCGGGGTTCTTCCACATCCGCAGGGAGAGCGGCCGGACGATGTTCGTGACCTGAGCCAGATACGCGTCGTGGTCGCGAGCGATCAGCAGCAGTTGAGCCAGGACGATCGCGCGACTCAACGCTTCGTCGTCGCTGGTGTCTGGCGGTGCCTCGACGCGGAAATGCGCGATGGCGTCGTCCACGGCGTCGACGCTCAGAAAGACCTCGGCGACATACAAGTCGTGGATCAGATGCTTGAGCAACTCGGCTTGCGGACCCAAAGCACTCAGCATCGTGTCTGTCGGATCGGGTGCGGAAGCCTCCTGCTCTGGGCGGCCAATCGCTGCGGGATAGAAACTCTGTTCAAACTCCAGCCACTTTGCTGCGGCTTCATCGTCTCGCCTCATCTGTTTGAGGCAGACGAACTCGAAGAGTTGCGAGTTCTCCGGAGCGCCGATCCGCTGTATCAGCTCGGTCCAATTTTGTGGCGGCTTCGTCGCCGGCAATTTCTTCCGAGCTTTCTCGTACCAACTCCAAGCTTCGGCGTGGTTCCGTTTCAGCAGATGAAAATGGCCGATCTGCAATTCTTCTTGCGGTGACACGGCGAGCCAGGAAATCTCACCCGTGGCGACGTCGATCGTCGCCGCTGGGTCTCCCGGCCACAGTCCCCACCGGAAGAGCGTCGACAACAGCGAGCGGTATCGCGGCGTGAACGTCAGCCACAGCGACAATCGCTCTTCACGCGGCGACCAAAGCGGGAACGTGACTCGCATCCCCGAAAAGACTTCTCGACTCGGACTCGCCAGATCGGCATCGGCGATCCACACGCTGTCGCGCGACAAAGGATCGGGTCTCAGCAACAACGCCCACCACGGAGATTCGATGGGGGGATTCAGCGGAGTGGCCGAGACATAAGCGAGGCGCTGGCCGGTCGCATCGAAGCCCGCAAACTTTCGAACCGACTGACTGGCAGGCAACTCAGAAATCATCCCGTTCGGTTCGAGAATTCGGAGCGACGCCGGTCCCTTTGCGGTCTGGGTCACGAAACCCAATCGCTGGCCATCGGGAGACCAATGCAGATCGGCGAACAAACCTTCCGAGTCGGCGACGGTGCTGACTGTTCGGCTGGCGAACTCGACGCGATGCAGCCGATGCGTGACCGGAACGTCGTCCGAATCTCGCGGGACTCGCGAAACGAACGCGAACTGCGAATCCTCTTTCGTCCAGGCAGGACGACTGGATCGCAGCGACTCGATCAGCGACGGAAGTTCTGCGAACGACAACTGCTCGGACTCCGGAACATGCCACCACGAATCGTTCTCATTCGGTGTTCCGATCCAAATGCCATTCCGGTCTTCTTGCGCGGTTCCTGTTCCGGATTGATTCGCCACGCCTCCCACGACGCAGACCAGTACAGAACCGTTCGGAGTCCAATCGCAGAGCATGGCATGTCCCGCGTGGGGAAACACTCGCCGCGTTTGCTCGGATTTCAAGTCGTATTCGAAGATCGAGTGCTGTGCGGTGCCATCGTCGAGCGTGGCGACATACAGCACACGCTTTCCGTCTGGATGCCATCGAACCACAAGCCCCGCCGAGACATAGCCGACATGTCCACAAGTCGCGCTGAAGAGTTTTCGGACTTCCGTCGGTTGGTCCGCCTGTGGCTCATCGCGCAGCCAGCAGGTGAAGCGAACGGGAAATGCGCCGACGATCCGCCCCTCCGCCGGAGTTGGCCCCATCGAAAACACAGCTCTTGGTTGTTTCTCATCGAGCGGCTGCGCCGTGGCAAACAGCAACCGCCCATCCGTCGGACTGGCGAGCGGCCGGCTGGTGGCCACGACATTTTCATCCGGCTGAAAAAACTTCGTGGCGGGACCGCCGTGCGGATCAGCAACGAAGATTCCTTCCTGATCGTGTTGAAAGGAGACTTGATTGCCGTCTCGCGAGAACTCAATGGTCCGATCCTGACGCACCGGCTGTCCGCAGCCAACGATGAGCAAACACAGGATCGCTGTCACCGAAACGACAGAGCATCTCAACCAGGGGATGAGGGACATGTTCATTGTCCTTCCAGACTCTGAGCGACGAAAAAGATTTCGACTCAAAGAGTCCGCAGCCCTGTCCGTTATTCCTCGCGCGGCCTCGAATGAGATGTTTAACCGTAACGCCATCGGCGTGCGTGCCCACGCCGATGGCGTTGGGGTT